>NZ_BAABIZ010000008.1:46524-67726 GCF_039543045.1 Bartonella jaculi | reverse complement strand
GCCTGTGGAGAGGAAGGCTCTGGCCAATGTCTTGTGACTTTGGTGAAACCAGCCTCGAAGAAGCAGGAAATCAACAGTAGATGTAATCAGAAATGAGAATATTTACGTAAGTTTGATAGAACGGTTTTCTGAAGGTGATGAAGACTCTGCATTCAATGAAGAGGAAGAAGAGAATGCGGTATTTACGACAGAGCATTCGAATGAACGATTCTTTTAGGAGGCATTTTTTAACTTAAAAAGAGATCCTAAGCCTTCAGAGTCAATGATTTTAAGAAAATAAAGAGGATAAACAAGATGCAGAGCCGCATCAAAATTGCTCTTTTCTCTGGTGCTGGGAGGTGGAGGGGATTGTTATACGGGTATTGTTTTTGAGGCGGTATAATTCTTTGGTGCCCATGATGAAAGGCGTTCTCTAGCATCTATGATGATAGAGGATTGTCTTTGGTTTCATTGGTGGGGGGTATGAGAGGTTGCTTGCGGGCTTTTCGTGATGAAACATTCCAACAGCGTTTTTTCACGTAAAAATTCATAAAAGACAAGCGGCACAAATTTTTTGGGGAAGAGAAATTTGTGCCGTAACGTTTGCGCTGTTTAAAGGTGTCGATTTGATCTCGAATTAGCTTTGCAGCGTTTTTAAAACATTTTGTGGTGTAGAAACTTCATAAGGATCTGTTGTGCAATTGTCTGAAAAACCTTCTTCTTCAAACCATTTTTCAATGACACCATCATTAATAACAGCAGCATAGCGCCATGAACGCATTCCAAAACCGATATTGTCTTTGGCAACCAGCATACCCATTTTGCGGGTGAATTCACCAGAACCATCTGGGATTAATTTCACGTTTTTGATGTTTTGTGCTTGCCCCCAAGCATTCATGACAAAAGCATCATTGACGGAAAGGCAATAAATTTCATCAATGCCAAGCTTTTTAAATTCATCATAGAGTTTTTCAAAATCGGGCAACTGATAGGTGGAACAAGTAGGAGTAAAAGCTCCAGGAAGAGAAAAAAGAATAACGCGTTTTCCTTTAAAGTATGTCTCACTGTTAACGTCTTGCCACCTATAAGGGTTATCTCCGCCAACTGAATCATCACGTACGCGTGTATGGAAGGTGACATTGGGAACTTTTTTTCTCATCATAATTATGCTCCTATATTTTCTGGGAGTTGTATTTTAAAACAGTATTTGTGTTTAAAAGCGTGTTGGAGAGTGCATTTTAAACCATTATATATTGCGTATTGCGATAAGTTTGCAAGTATTTCATTTTTACGTCAAGTAGAATTAATATCTTGATGGATGTGCATCGTAAAATTAAATGAAGTCATAGGAAGGCGTCACCATGACTATAACGACAGTTTTGACAACGGCTTTTGGGGATCAAAAACTGGGAACATCTGGTTTGCGCAAAAAGGTATCGGTTTTTCAACAGCCCCATTATGTTGAAAATTTTCTTCAATCTATTTTTAACAGTGCTGGACCTTTTGAGGGCAAATTGCTTATTCTTGGTGGTGATGGACGCACTTTCAATCATACGCTGATTCAGCTTGTGTTAAAAATGGCGGCAGCTAATGGTGTTGCGTGTGTTAAAGTGGGAAGAGAGGGTATTCTCTCTACGCCTGCTGTCTCGCATCTTATTCGCAAAACGCATGCCTACGGTGGATTTATTCTCTCAGCAAGTCACAATCCTGGTGGTCCAGAGGGGGATTGTGGCATCAAATACAATATTTCCAATGGTGGTCCTGCTCCTGATGCTTTGTGCGAGGCTATTTTTGCAACATCACAGCGTCTTTCTTTTTATAAGATCGTTGAGGCTCCAGATATCGATTTAACTAAGCAAGGGATAACCTTTATCGGCACTATGAAAGTGGAGATTATTGATCCTGTGGCGGATTATGTGGCTTTGATGCAGGAGATTTTTGATTTTGATCTTATTGCTAAGGCAGTGGCAGAAGGGCTCACTTTACGATTTGATGCGATGCATGCGGTAACAGGGCCTTATGCGCATGAAATTTTTGAAAAATGCTTAGGGTTTGCTGAAGGAACGGTGGTCAATGGCATTCCTTTGCAAGATTTCGGCGGAAAGCATCCCGATCCAAATTTGGTTTATGCTAAGGACCTTTATGATTTGTTGATGTCTGAGCAAGGACCTGATCTTGGGGCAGCATCTGATGGTGATGGAGATCGTAATCTCATTATTGGTCGCAAACAATTTGTCACCCCTTCTGATTCCTTAGCTATTATAGCAGACCATGCTCATCTGATTAAAGGGTATCGGCAGGGCATTGTCGGTATTGCACGCTCTATGCCAACAGGACGTGCCGCTGATCTGGTTGCTGAAAAAAAAGAATTAAACCTTTTTGAAACACCAACGGGGTGGAAGTTTTTCGGGACGCTTTTGGATGCTGAAAAAGTTACCTTTTGTGGTGAAGAAAGCTTTGGAACAGGTTCTCATCATGTCCGCGAAAAGGATGGTTTATGGGCCGTTTTGTTTTGGTTGAATCTTCTAGCAGTGACAGGGAAAACTGTTGCACAAATCACGCGGCAGCATTGGCGCACCTATGGGCGTTTTTACACTTTACGGTATGATTATGAAGGAGTAGAGTCCTGTAAAGCCTATGCAATTATAGAGCAGTTGCGTGCGCATTTACCAAAGGCGGGAACGGAAATTGCCGGACTCCGTGTCGAAAAAGCAGATGATTTTACCTATCATGATCCCGTTGATCAAAGTGTGAGCACAAAGCAGGGAATACGTGTGTTTTTTGAGAATGGAGCACGGCTCGTGGTGCGCTTATCGGGAACTGGAACGGTGGGAGCGATTTTACGGCTTTATTTTGAGCAGTATGAAGGTAACCCAAGCAAACACAATCTCGATCCGCAAAAAGTTCTTCAACCTTTACAACAGGCGGCGCTGCAATTGTTGAAGATACAGCAAAAATTAGGTCGCGAACAGCCTGATATTATTACATAAATGTTATCACATAAGAGTGTTGTTTCATGTTGTCTCTTGCCGGTGTAGTATTGTCGGTGGAGCGTTATTGCTCCACAGGCAATGGAATTGACTTTGCTGATTTTGAGGAGGGCGCGTTCCCCCAACTATAAGCGCAGATTTGATTTCAAAAAACGAATGGTAAATGGCAATAAAAATTGGATGAAAAATGCTTCAATATCTTCATAATCTTCACAAGAAGTTTTTTAAAAAGGGGGCGCTGTATCCATTTGTTTTTTGTAGGTAGAGCATCTTTTGGGGGATCGTTAGCCGATTATGCCATAATCAGCTCTAGAAACTCCAGCTTTCATGGCTTCAGTACGCAAGCTTGTGTCATTTCTCTACAACAGCATTTGGTAAGGCATAGGTGTTTTTTTAAGAACGCGCATGGTGAATGGTGCGCTTATCTGAAACAGGAAGCGGGAGAGCACTTTTAAGACTTGAATTTTGAACCGTTTGAGATGCTTCACTCGAGAGTGCTTCACGTAAACACCTTCAAGAGCTGTAAAACGTTCTCTCGTTCTTGCAATAGGTGGTGCCTAATCTTTTCAATAGGTAAAAAAGCTGGACCATGAAGGGAAAGCTGGACCGCGAAGGGTTTGATACTTTCGCGGTCTGTTTGAGGCATGGCGATATCCCGTTGTTTATTGCGGGGCGATCATCTTTTTTGGATCAACTAGCCGGTCATAATCCGCTCCAGACACTCCAGCTTTCATTGCTTCAGTACGCAAGGTTGTGTCATTTTTATGTGCTGCTTTAGCAATCTCGGCGGCTTTCTCATAGCCAATGACTGGTGCAAGAGCTGTCACGAGCATCAAAGAGCGTTCCATGAGTGAGTGAATATGGACTCGATTGGCCTGTAATCCTTGGATGCAGTGTTCATCAAAAGAGCGCATACAATCACCAAGAAGCGTAATCGACTGTAAAACATTATAACCAATAACAGGCTTATAAACGTTAAGTTCGAAATGCCCTTGGCTTGCGGCAAATGTCACACTGGTATGATTGCCAAAGACTTGGCAGGCAACCATGGTTAAGGCTTCACATTGTGTGGGGTTCACCTTTCCTGGCATGATAGAAGAGCCTGGCTCATTTTCTGGAAGGCTTAGTTCCCCTAAACCCGAACGTGGTCCTGAGCCCAAAAACCGAATGTCATTAGCAATTTTAAATAGATCAGCTGCTAGAGCATTCAAGCTTCCATGGAAATGCGCAAGAGCACCATGGTGGGCAAGCGCTTCAAATTTATTGCTGGCAGTTTGGAACGTTATCCCGGTGAGGGTGCTCACTGTTTGCGCAAAGGCAACGTCAAAACCTTTTGGCGCATTGAGTCCTGTGCCAACAGCAGTGCCACCTTGAGCAAGCATTTGGATATCGGTTAGAGCATTTTCAATGCGCTGAAGATTGGCTTCTAATGCCGCACGGTAGCCTGAAAATTCTTGTCCTAAGGTTAAAGGCGTTGCATCTTGAGTATGGGTGCGGCCGATTTTAATGATATCTGCGAATTCTTGCTCTTTTTGTTTTAATGTAGCAATAAGAGCTTCAAGAATTGGCAGTAAGTGTTGGCGTGTTTGCAACGTGGTGGCAATGTGAAGCGCTGTGGGAAAGGAATCATTCGACGATTGGCTCATATTGACATGGTCGTTGGGGTGAACGGGTTTTTTGCTGCCAAGTTTTCCTCCTAAGATCTTACTGGCACGATTAGCGATAACTTCATTGACATTCATATTGCTCTGTGTGCCAGAACCTGTTTGCCAGACGGAGAGTGGAAAATGTGTATCAAAATCGCCGGCAAGTACTTCATCAGCGGCTGTAATAATTGCTTTCCCAATATTTTCTGGCAGCTTCCCTTTGTCCATATTGACAACAGCTGCAGCCTTTTTGATAAGGCTTAAAGCATAAATAATGGCAAGAGGTTGTTTTTCTGTGCCAATGTTAAAATTATGCAGAGAACGTTCAGTTTGTGCTCCCCAATAACGGTCTTGACGTACCGAAATCGTTCCAAAGCTATCCGTTTCCTGACGTGTTTCAACCATGATAAAATCCTTTTATGTTTACAGGTATAGTAAAAAGCTAAATAACGCGAAATAGAAAAAAGAGGCAAGGCTTCAATGCCTTTTGATATAAATTATTTTAGAGACAATCCTTGACAATGGGGAGTGGCAATTTTATATTCAGACCGTTGTTAGCACTCATGCTTGAAGAGTGCTAATAAGGACTTAAGATTAATGCAATTATATTAAGTTTTAAGGATTTAAAATATGGCTAACATACAATTCCGCCCACTTCACGATCGTGTCGTTGTCCGTCGGGTTGAATCTGAAAATAAAACTGCTGGTGGGATTATCATCCCTGATACAGCGAAGGAAAAACCACAAGAAGGTGAAGTTATTGCTGTGGGCAATGGCGCTCTCGATGATAACGGAAAGCGTGTACCTTTAGAAGTTAAAGCAGGAGACCGTATCCTCTTTGGGAAATGGTCTGGAACCGAAGTAAAGATTAATGGGGAAGACCTCTTAATCATGAAAGAATCTGACATTATGGGAATTATGGGCTAATTGCGCCTCTCATTGTTTGCATTTTGTATTATTTAGGACACAACTCCAAGGAGAAATTAAATGGCTGCTAAAGAAGTCAAATTTGGCCGTGAAGCGCGTGAGCGTTTGTTGCGCGGTGTTGATATCCTTGCTAACGCTGTTAAGGTAACGCTCGGCCCTAAAGGTCGTAATGTGGTTATTGACAAATCATTTGGTGCGCCGCGCATCACAAAAGATGGTGTTTCCGTTGCAAAGGAAATTGAACTCGAAGATAAGTTCGAAAATATGGGGGCGCAGATGTTGCGCGAAGTCGCTTCCAAAACCAATGATATTGCTGGTGATGGAACAACAACGGCAACCGTTTTGGGACAAGCTATCGTGCAAGAAGGGGTAAAAGCCGTTGCTGCTGGTATGAACCCAATGGATCTCAAACGTGGTATCGATGCTGCTGTTGAAGAAGTGGTGGCAAACCTTTTCAAAAAAGCAAAAAAAATTCAAACTTCTGCAGAAATCGCACAAGTGGGAACCATTTCCGCTAATGGCGCTGTAGAAATCGGTAAGATGATTGCTGATGCTATGGAAAAAGTCGGCAATGAAGGCGTTATTACCGTGGAAGAAGCAAAAACTGCTGAAACGGAATTGGAAGTCGTTGAAGGTATGCAGTTTGACCGTGGATATCTTTCACCTTATTTCGTAACAAATGCTGAAAAAATGGTGGCTGATCTTGACGATCCTTACATCCTCATTCACGAAAAGAAATTATCTAATCTACAATCCCTTCTACCAGTGCTCGAAGCTGTTGTTCAGTCTGGTAAACCTCTCCTGATTATCGCTGAAGATGTTGAAGGTGAAGCTTTGGCAACACTCGTTGTCAACAAACTACGCGGCGGTTTGAAAATTGCTGCTGTAAAAGCTCCAGGATTTGGTGATCGCCGTAAAGCCATGCTCGAAGATATTGCAATCTTGACATCAGGGCAGGTGATTTCTGAAGATGTTGGTATTAAATTGGAAAATGTCACTTTAGATATGCTCGGTCGTGCAAAGAAAGTGAATATTTCTAAAGAAAATACCACAATCATTGATGGGGCTGGACAAAAGGCTGAAATCAATGCACGCGTAAATCAGATCAAGGTGCAGATCGAAGAAACAACTTCTGACTATGACCGTGAAAAATTACAAGAAAGACTTGCTAAACTCGCTGGGGGTGTTGCTGTTATCCGCGTTGGTGGTGCTACAGAAGTTGAAGTGAAAGAAAAGAAAGATCGCGTTGATGATGCCTTGAATGCAACACGCGCTGCTGTGGAAGAAGGTATTGTTGCTGGTGGGGGAACCGCATTGTTGCGTGCTGCTAATGCGTTGACTGTTAAAGGAAGCAATCCTGATCAAGAAGCGGGTATTAATATCGTGCGCCGTGCACTACAAGCACCAGCACGTCAAATTGCAACCAATGCTGGTGAAGAAGCTGCGATTATTGTTGGAAAGGTGTTGGAAAATAATGCTGACACATTTGGTTACAATACCGCAACCGGTGAATTCGGTGATTTGATTGCTTTGGGAATCGTTGATCCCGTGAAGGTTGTGCGTTCTGCTCTCCAGAATGCTGCTTCAATTGCTAGCCTTCTTATCACAACGGAAGCAATGGTTGCTGAAGTGCCAAAGAAAGATACCCCAATGCCTCCAATGCCTGGTGGCGGAATGGGTGGAATGGGCGGAATGGATTTCTAAGCCCTTTCATAGAGGTAAAAAGGAAACGGGCCATTGTGCCCGTTTTTTTGTATGCTGTTCCAGCTTCTTATACAATTTTCTGTTTCAGAGGATTTTACATCATGCGTAAACAAGAAAGCGCTTCATAAACAATATAATATATTGATTTATAATGATCCTTCACCGCTGCACATGTTGAGTAGAAATCCCAGATATCGTAAGGCTTTCTTCTTTCAAACCTTCTGATATTTAAAGCAATAAAAGCCATTCGCTTGCACATCACACGAGAGATCAATAGAAGGATAAGGGTCGTTTAAGAAAGGCATAAAAATGTTTCTTATGAACCATTTCAATGCGAGAGCAATATTATGCTAGCAGAGTTTGTTTTTTAGCGGTTGTGTTTTTTCTCTTTTGCTCAATGAAGTGTTTTTCTGAGGGAAGGGGGGCTTTTGGGAACTTGTAAAATTAACCAGCTCAATTGTGGGGAGCGTTATCCCTAGAGTATAGCTCGCTTTAAACATTTTCGTTGAGGGAGGTAAAAGCAATTTTGCGTTTTCTCTGCTTATCTTAAAGAGCTACCCCCAATTTTGGGGTAGCAAAATTAACCGGTTCTCATTTGGTTTGGTTATTTTTAAACTCTAGCGCTCCAAATATTTTCTGTTACTTCACTCTGCATTATGTCGTTAAAAGGATTTCGCTTTCATAAGACAGAGCATGATGATTTCCATTCCCCGTTGTGATGATCTGGATCTCTAGTTTATGCTTACCGTTTTCTCAGTTTTTAGAAAAGCTATCAAGTTTCTATTTTATAAAAAAACTTTTATGCAATCTTTATAGAGAGTTTCAAGCTCTACTTCTCAAAAGTGGTTGGTGTTATGATAATGTTGCGATAATAGCTTTCGTATTTTACGTGCGCCATTTTGATGACTGTCATCTTGTTTTTTATGTGCTTCACAATCCAATCCTTAAAATGAAATATAATCCTCTAAACATAGCGCAAGCTTACGTTATGATCATTTTAAACGATTAAACTTTTAATAGTGCGGGTTGTGTTGTGATGAAGGACTCTCGTAAAATTTATAAGCCATACGAATAATAGCGGCTTTGCATTTCATTTGATTGCTCACATGCCTTATGATCTTTGATAATATTTGCCCCCTGATTTGCTTTTTATGTTCTGTTCATACAAGGGCAATTGTTTATCAAAATGATCCGTTGAAGTACGCATTAAAGTGTGAATTCTGATGAGTGTTGCGATCAAATAAATTCCATTCAATAGATTGATTTTATTGTTTTTTTATAAAAATGTTGTTGTATGGTTTTAATAATCTAAGGCTTATCGAGATAAAATGTTTTGTTTGGTTAAGTGTTTTGCTTTAGCAATGGACAATAAGCATTTCTTGCTCTATGACCGCTTAGATGAGTGATTATTCTTGAATAAAAGAGGGAATGTTATGACCCAATATCCTAAATGCCCTCAGTGTGGTGGTCTTTATACTTATGAAGAGGGGGATAATTTTGTGTGTCCTGAGTGTGCACATGAGTGGCCCCAAAAAAACGAAGAGCTTTCTCCTTCCAACACCGTTTGTGATGCGAATGGTAATGTTTTGGCAAATGGGGATAGTGTTATTGTGATAAAAGATCTTAAGGTTAAGGGGGCTACATCTGTTCTCAAGGGGGGGACGAAGGTGAAGAATATTCGCCTTGTGGATGGTGATCATAATATTGATTGTAAGATCCCTGGGTTTGGTCAAATGAGCTTAAAGTCGGAATTTGTGAAAAAAGTTTAGTTGGTTACAAGTTGGCACCATCATACTCTGTGTTTGCTTGCAATGTTGCAATTGTTCTTGTTTTGAGAGCGTTCATAAGAGGTATTTTTACACCTTTCTTAAAACTTTTATTCCCATGCTGATTTCTCTTATGACGTGCAAGCGAATGATTTTTATTGCTTTAAATATAAGAGGATTTGAAAGAAGGGTGTCATACGATATTCGGGAGCCTTGTTTAGCAGACAAAGCAATAAATTATCATGATCAATGAATGGTTTGAGAGTTTATATTTATAGAGCGCTTTTTTTATTAAAGCGTCTGTCTGTGCTGGAGGCTTCTTTTGGATTAAGAATTTCTTTCAATTTTCTTGCGTTGTCTGTTAAGAGAGCTGCTCTGATCGAGACGCTGGTAGTCCATTAAAGGGGATGTGTCTTGGTGGTGTATTGGAGCGATTTGGTCTGAGAAAATAATCACTCTATGGCGTGATGTTTTAGCAGCTATGGTTTGCTTTTTATCGGTATTTTGTAAGATCTCATTCTTGTTTATTGCGGCATGGCTTCAACACCTAAAACTTCTGGAATAAAATGTCGTAAAAGATTTTCAATACCATGTTTAAGTGTTGCTGTTGAAGAGGGGCACCCAGCACAAGCTCCCCGCATATTGAGGTAAACAATACCGTTTTCAAAACCGCGGAAAGTAATATCTCCTCCATCATTGGCAACTGCTGGGCGAACACGCGTTTCGAGGAGTTCTTTAATTGTTAAGACGATATCGGCATCTTTTTCGTCATAAAATTCTTCTGTAAGGGCATGGGTTTGCGCCTGTGTTGTGGCATTGCTGGTAATAACTGGATCATTGGAGAGAAAATGTTCCATGATTGTGCCCAAAATCGCTGGTTTGAGATGTTGCCACTCACCATCTTGTTTGGTCACAGTAATGAAGTCATAGCCTAAAAAAACACCACTGACATTTGGAATATTAAACAGCTTAGCAGCTAAAGGAGAATTTTTAGCGGCTTCTTTACTGTCACGAAACTCTAACACGCCCTCAGAAAGCACTACACGACCGGGCAGAAATTTCAGTGTTGCAGGGTTTGGTGTCGCTTCAGTTTGAATAAACATGTATTCTCCTGTTTGTTAAAGCTTAGAGAAGATAATTACGTCTCCAATACTCTGTTTTAGGCAATCGATTCAATATCTTCATCGGCAAGATTGCTTGGAATAACGGTAACAGGGATTGAAAAAGCCGTTCCCCGACTCCCGATGAGTTGGACAAGCGGTCCTGGTCCTTCTGTGTGTCCACTGGCAGCTAAAATAATAAGTGCAATCTCCTTATCTTCGTCGATCAGTTTGGAAATTTCTTCAATCTTTTTGCCTTCACGAACAATGATTTCTGTTTCTAGGGCATGGGTGGTGCGTACATCATTGGCAATTTCTCCCAATACTCTATGAGCAGTTTGTGTTGATTCTGTTCGCATAACATTGTTTACACCCAGAAAATGTTGAAATTCTACACTATCAACAACGCAAAGCAAGACCAATGTTCTGTTGGTATTTTGGGCATGCTGGGCGGCAAAAGCAACAGCACGGCGACATTCTGGGGTTTCATCAATAATGACTAAAATTTTCCGTTTATGACTTGTTTTCGGATTTTTTCTCTTAGAAACCATGGGTTTTCCTGCTTTTTTGGTAAAAATATTTCACATCAATTGTGTTAAAATATATAAGTAAAGGTAACTTTGAAAGGGTTTCAATAGAATTTCTCAGATTAGCGGCAATTTTAGAGAAAAATTGAATACGCGGGTCTTTAAAGAAGCTTCTGTGAACTTATATCATAAATCGGATCTTAATATTTTTTGAAATGATTGTGGGACGAAAAATTGTACTACGATTTAAACAAAGCGCTTTCCTATAATGCACGATGGAATTTTTTAGATAGTGATAGAGGATTAGGGAAAACGTTTAGTGCATTACGGTTTGTTTGTAATGCTTACAAAAAAAGAAATGAAAAATTCATATATGTACGTCGTACAAAGGAAGAAATTCGACGTGTAAAAGACGCAATGTTTATTGCTTTAGAAAATCAAGGCATTATTAAACCATGTGAATTTAGATGCAAAGGTGAACATATCCTTTATAATTCAGAAATTTACTTAGATGCGTTAGAAAAGTTCTCTCAAGCGAGAGAAGAGACTGGATCAAAAATCAGTGCAAAAAGATCATACAGATTGCCACCTCTCTTTAAAGCAAAAAATGACATGCTTTGCGGATATTTAGTCCCTCTATCTTTAGTTAACCAATATAAACACTGCTCCTTCCCTCATGTTAAAACAATCATTTTTGAGGAATATATTTGTGAACAAGAAAAATATTTAAAAAATGAACCAGAAAAATTAGTGAGTTTATGCGAAACTGTCTTTAGACACCGTGATGAGGGGCGTGTAATATGCCTTGGTAACAGCATATCACATTACAATCCTTATTTTGATTTCTTTAATCTAAGAAATCATCATAAAAATGAGTTTACACATTATAAGAAAAAATCAATTCTAATTGGTCATACTCTTGGTAAAGAATTTCTTGAAAAGAAGTCTGATACAAAATTCGCTCAATCAATTAAAGATACAGCATATGGATCATTCATATTAGATAATAATGCTCTTAAGATTACCGATGATTATTCATTCATTAATAAAATGAAATCAGTACCCAAAACACCTTATTTTAACCTCATCATTCAAAAACAAAAATTAGCTGTCTTTTTCGCATCTGATAAATTGTTCATTAAAAAAGGTTTTAATAAAGATTATATTACCTACAGTATGGATAATATTTTATATGAAGGGGCAATTAAAGGAAGAATTTCAAAAGATTACCAACTTAAACAATTGGCTAAATTTATAAGGGATGGTGATGTTTGTTTTGAAACAATCGATGTTAAAAGAATTATGGAACCATTCATAAAAAAGGTTTAAATGGGAAAATTAATTATCTCTCCTGTTGTAAAACGTTGTCGTTTATAGCGATGATATGAGACATGGCAGAGATAATGATAATCTCTCGTGTGAAGGGTCATCTTTTGTAAGAGAGAACGGATATTTTCTTAAAATCCAGTATAGCTTCTTTTTTACTCTTTACAGTTTGCTTTATTGTTTCATGTATTTTGCAAAAATCCAACAATTTCACGGACTTTTTTCATATTTTTTTCTGCCAGTTGACTGGCACGCTGTGCGCCATCACGTAAAACAGAGTCAATATAAGCGCTTTCTTGATGAAGACGACGCAGTTCTGCTGTTATCGGTGCAAGTTTATGGACTGCGAGGTCTGCTAAGGCTGTTTTAAACAGCGAAAATTGTTTTCCGGAAAACTCTGAAAGAGCCTTTTCTTTGCTTATTTTTGCAAAAGCCGCATAAATACCAAGCAGATTATTGATCTCTGGGCGTCCTTCCAAACCGGCAAGGGTGTCGGGGAGAGGGGCGGAGTCCGTTTTTGCTTTGCGTATTTTTTTTGCAATAAGATCAGCATCATCCGTCAAATTAATGCGCGAAAAATCTGAAGGATCTGACTTTGACATTTTTTTTGTACCATCGCGCAACGACATAATGCGTGTGGCTGTCTCACCAATAAGCGGTTCGGGCATTGGGAAAAAAACTTGTTTTTTCTCTTCGCCTACTTGCATAGAGATACCTACATCTAAATCCGCAATACGATCTGCGTAGTCGTTGTTGAATTTTTGCGCAATATCACGTGTCAGTTCAACATGTTGTTTTTGATCTTCTCCCACCGGAACATGCGTGGCACGGTAGACTAAAATATCGGCCGCCATCAGACTGGGATAGGCAAAAAGCCCAAGAGATGCTTTTTCACGATCTTTTCCTGCTTTATCTTTAAACTGTGTCATGCGTTGAAGCCAACCAATACGCGCGATACAATTCAAAATCCATGCCAGTTCAGCGTGTTGAAAAACGCGAGATTGGTTGAAAATAATGTGTTCTTGAGGATCAATACCGGCAGCTAAAAAGGCTGCTGTGACTGCTCTGGTTGATTCAGTCAAGCTCAGAGGATCTGGATTGACGGTGAGCGCATGCATATCGACTACGCAATAGAGGCAATTATAGGATGTTTGTAGTTCAACCCAATGCTTGATGGCTCCAAGGTAATTGCCAAGATGTAAGTGTCCACTTGGTTGTACGCCGGAAAAGACAAGCGGTGTGAAGGTATCCATAGCAGTGTTCTTTCTTAAGTAAAGTTATTCGTTTTGTATTTTTTGACAAAGCCTCTTTCTGAAAGCAAGACAAAATATTATAGACGCTTTTTGAAATTTTTAAGGGTAAGAAAAAAGGAACGGGAATCAAGTAAAAAATAGGCGATACAATATACCAAGAATATGACAACCATTATTCCTGCTAAGGTACTGGCGCGCAAGAGAAACGATGCTTGTGAGGATAAAGGAAAAGAGAAAAAGCCAAGAACATTAAACGCATAAGAGAGGGTGAGAGCGCTCAAAACAGTAACAAGTATCAGACACGCAATGCGTTTTATCAGTTGTGCGTCGTATTGCCAGTATCCCCGTTTGATGAGGACAGTACAGAGCAACAATGTGTTAACCCATCCAGAGGTAATTTCAGCAATAACAATGCCCCGTGCTGACAAAATTGGAAATAATGTTAAGGCTAGGCTGATATTAATGAAAACGCAAATGCCTGTGAAAATCATAGGTGTTTTTGTATCTTCATGGGCAAAGAAATTAGGAATAAAAACCTTTATCAGGACAAAAGCTGGTAGTCCTAATCCATAAAGTTGGAGTAACTGTGCGACATGGTGTGTTGACACACTGGTAAATTGTCCACGTTCAAAAAGCAAACTGACAATGGGGTGGGAGAGCAGAAGAAAAGCGATGGAGGCTGGTAGTGTTAATAACAGCGTTAATTCAATAGAGCGATTTTGTAAATCATGGGTTTCTTTAGGCTTTTTGCTGCGTAAGGCTCTTGTTAGTTCTGGCAAAAGGACAGTTGCTACGGCAATTGCTATCACGCCTAGGGGCAATTGATAAAGGCGATCAGCATACATTAAAGAAGAGACGGCACCTGATTGACTGGAGGCAATGTTGGTGTTGATTAATAAATTGATTTGTGTAATCCCCCCCGTGATGGCAGCAGGGAATGCTAAAGTTAAAAGTTTTCGAACATTGGGGCTGAAATGAGGACGGCGGAGAAAAATTTTCATTCCGCTTCGACGCAAAGCAACCGCGATGAGAGCAAGTTGGAGAAGCCCCGCAGCTAAGACACCCCAAGAAAGATTTAAGCCAATATGCCAAGCATCAAGTTGATAGATCCAAGCATAAGCAAGCACACCAATGAGAATAATGTTCAAAAAGAGGGGAGCAATGGCTGCGATGAAATACCGTCGCAAGGCATTCAACATGCCCCCCATCATTGCGGCTAAAGACATGCACGTTAAATAGGGAAACATGATTGCGGTAAAATGAATTGTCGCGTTAAACTTTGTCGCATCCTCTGCAAAACCTGGAGCAATCACTGTTCGCACTAAAAAAGGCATACTCAATTCCATGGCAATGGTTAAAAGCAACAGCAGCGTGAAGAGAACGCCAAATACCTCTTCTGCGAATTTACAGGCAGTTTCTGTACCATCTTCCGTAATTTTTTTCGAAAAAAGAGGAACAAAAGCCGCATTAAAGGCACCTTCAGCAAAAAAACGGCGGAATGTGTTGGGAAAACGAAAAGCAGCGTTGAATGCGTCGGAAACAGGACCAGTTCCCAAGGCTGCCGCCATCAACATTTCGCGTATAAAGCCAAAAATACGACTCATGAGAGTTCCGGAAGCAACAGTTGCAAATTTTTTAATTAGGGTCATAAAAATATATCGGGTTTGTCATAAAGGAGCGGTGATGAAAAAATAAAACCATTTTAAATCGTAAAAATCTAATGAGCATGCCAATACAATCATATATTGTTAAAGCGTTTTACGACGGTGTTTATCCTTCTGTCAACAAGCGCGCTTTTATACCCTTTGCGTTGGTTTTTTCGTTGCTCCTTTACAGTTTATTATTCCCTTCATAAAATTCTTTTTTAAAGTGGAAGATGTCGAACAATGGAATGAAGTGAAAAAAGCAAAAGAAAATGGGGGGGACTATGGTGTTCCTTATGGCTTGTGCTCTGTTTTATTTCTTTATGCTTTAAAGCTCCATAAAGAGAATGTCGCTATGCGGTAAGGTAATTCTATGACGGTTTTATAGAGCTTCTATAGAGATTGGCAAAAAGTCTG
Source organism: Bartonella jaculi (assembly GCF_039543045.1). Classification (NCBI taxonomy): domain Bacteria; kingdom Pseudomonadati; phylum Pseudomonadota; class Alphaproteobacteria; order Hyphomicrobiales; family Bartonellaceae; genus Bartonella; species Bartonella jaculi. The sequence goes on along the minus strand of NZ_BAABIZ010000008.1, from coordinate 52,448 downwards.
TTCCGGTCGGCATGGAAGAAAAGATCATAGAGCTGTACGCTTTAGATCAAGAGGCAGCAGAACTTTTGAGAAAAGAAGCAGATGCTTGTCGCACAAGTTTTACAATCAAGACTTCCAGTCCATTGAATCGTGAAATTGTTGGCATGTTTGTGAGATCATTGAATAGTTTTTCACAATAAATATTTTCAATGCGTTGATGGTAATCCTGTAACCAAGAGTGATGACATCTAATATCGAGAATAGAGCAATCGGAAATGGAATACCATTATTTAATCCCCTCCTTTTTCTGCTCTTCTCATAGTTCGAGATTGTCGAATAGAAGCCATTTGGACAGCATAAAGCGTCATTATCTGAAAAATCTTACAATCATAGAAGTTATGACTGATACCTTATGGCATCTTATTCATGGTTTGAACATTTCGTAGAAGATAAAAAAGCAATAGACACAAGGCGCTTTTATTATGGCTGAAGCGGCAGTGGGAACAATCGTCATCTCTCTTGATACATAAATTCCTCAAAAATGCTCTTTTTTGCATTTTATTTTTAGGGGTCTCTGCTTCATAGCTTCGTGAACGCACAGCCTCTCTGTCATGCATACGCGTTCGAATATTTCTCCTAGATGAAGGATCGGGGAAGGAGAGTCGTCTAAAAGTGATACCTCCTTCTGAGAAAGAGCTAAAAAGCTAAAGCTTATGCACACTTAGAAGACCATAGCCATTATTTTTGCACGCTCTACTTTATGTGGTTGAACATGTTCCTGTATTGCTTTTTCTTGCTTGATGGTTTCTGTTATTTTGTTTGCTTTCATTGCTGCTGTGCCAAGAGTTTCAGTGCGATTTTCGTCATTGTTTTCCTTTATAGATTGATGCACGTCTCGTATTGAAAAGGCATCCAATCTGCGGGATAATGATTGCATATTTTGTTGTAGTTCTTCTCCCTGTTTGAAGATTTCTGCAATTTCCTTCGCGTTATTGAGTGATGTGCCAAGAGTGTTAGCCAGTGCTTGGTGATTGTTTTCCTGTATAGCTCTACGTTTGCTTGCTGAGAGACGGTCATGTAATTGGCACATATAAGCCTTTATTTCTGCTCTTAGTTCCGGAGACTGTAATAAGATTTCTTCTCGTTGTTCTTTTGGTAGGGAACAAAGATTTTTCATCCATTCACTAGGCGTTCTTATCGACTTTTCACAGCGTTTTTGTTCCATATGATGATCATGGAGAATATCTTTTTCCGCTAGTTTTACAGTATGCATATAATCAAAAATGGCGTGGCTTAGAGGCAGAATATTTTCTTGTGCATGTAGGCGTGTACCATTTTTTATGCCACATATATTGATACCACGAAGTCTATGGACAGACTGAGGAAATGCTCCAACTTGCCGTGCGAACTTTTCTCCCTCAGAAATATTTTCACACGTTACTGGAATTTTAATCTCTGGAAGTTTGTTCTGCAAAGCATTGGATTTGCCATAAATAATTTTGCACAAAAGTTCGATTTTTTTTCTGCTTGTTTGAACTAATGGGCTGTTTTGAACCATTTCAGCAAGCTCTTCATTTGTAAGAGATGGTATGTTTTCTTTGGGAATAAGAATTTCTTGCATTTCATGAGTAAAAGGTGCTGTAAAAGAAAGCTTATCACCAATTTTCAATGACTTAAGTTGCTCTGGGGCGAGATATTTTTTATTTCCTATGATAAAAGTACCCTTGACATCGATCATGAAACCATTTGCTCCACCGCCCCTATAGAAGCCTGTATAGGTTTCACCTTCTTTAGGCGTTTTAATAAGACGATGATTAATACTCTCAAGTCCCAACATTTTCATGTGGTCCATGAATTCTTTTAAAACAAGCACTTTTTCTGGATGAGAGATATCCTCAAACAGATCTTTCATTGGCTCTAAATTGCTGTCTTGTAGTGATGCAATACTGGCAAGGTTTATGCGTTCTTTTGTCATAAGAGAAAAATCCAGCTTGTGTCCCGCAGATTGGCTGAGTTTTTCAAAAAACATTCGTTGTGTGCGCCCATTGCCGTCTCTAAAAGGATGTGTATAGTTTAACTGTGTCATCATTTCAGCGGCATTTTTAACAAATTCTTCGCGCGATAAACCTTTCAAATAATTCTTCTCGGATAGTGCTCGATCTAAATTTGTAAGGCGTTCCTGTACCTTTTCCCCTGATGCAAAGACAGTGCCAGCTTTTTTCATTTGCTGCATACAGGCAGTGGTGCCATCTGCAAAGGTAAAGGGTTTCTCGCGGGTATGGCCAGCCCATTCAAACGTGTTTTTAAATAAGCTGTGATGAATATATTTTAGATAGAAGGAATCTATTTTTTCTGGCAGTGGTTCTTGGCGTAAATTAATGATTGCTCTTGCTGAATCATGTGCACATTGCACTTGTAATTTTCCATAGTTTTTTATTCCATATTTGTTTTTCAGTGTGACACTATTGGGGTAAAAGAAATTACGTGATGATATATCCTTTTCCTGAACTTTAGGAGATAAAGGCAATTTCTCGTGTGGGAAGGAGGGAGGTCCGACATCCAATTTTTCCGCAGTAATGGTCGCGTATTCCATCGCTTTTGGGGAACGTTGTTGTTCCCTTTGTTGGTCGTGTGAGCGTTTTTTCTCTGCCATTGGGGCAGTCGTTATATCATTTTTAATCGCGTCATTGGTCTGTAAAGTCGTTTCTCTCAATTTTTGTTGTGTTTGTGCAAGAGAGTGAGAAGATTGAGAAATTTGTTCTGTTCTCTGTTCTCTTTCTTGCGGATTTTGATTCATAATCTCCATGGTGTCAGGTGAAATATGAGGATTGTCATCCGTAAGCTTTGAAATATGCTCCACTTCTGTTTTGCTTGCTTGGAGAGAGGCACCGTTTTTCAGCCTTTCGAGACTTTCTTGTTGCCTAATAGGTTCTAATATCTGTTCTGTTACACGGGGTGTATCCAGATCTTTGGTCTCTGGGACTATAAAGGTGAATTTATTGCCAGGTTTTAATGTCTTGAGCTGTTCTGCTGTGAGATGATCTTTGTTACCAATGATGAACCGCCCGTTAACGTCCATCAAAAAGCTTTCTGCTCCACAGGCTATATACTTACCTTCATAGATAATGCCTTCATCTGCAGCCACGACATACTGGTATTGGATATCATTACCTCCGATATTTTTCATGTGGTCCAAGAAGTCCTTTAAAATACGGCACTTTTCTGGATTGGAAATATCTTCAAAGAGATGCCTCATTGGGCGTAGATAGCCATTTTGCGCTGCTGCAACACTAGCAACCACCATGCGTCCTTTTGTTACAAGAGAGAAGTCTAGCTTGTGGCCTGCTGCTTGGCCGAGTTTTTCAAAAAACATTCGTTGTGTGCGCCCATTTCCTTCTCTGAAAGGGTGTGTATTATTGAGAGAAACAAACAGTTCTGCCGCTTGCTCAACGAATTCTTCGCGCGATAAACCTTTTAAATAATTCTTTGCAGAAAGCGTTTGATCTAAATCTTCAAGCCCTTTTTGAATCTGTGAACCAATGGCAAAAGGAACCTCAGCATCTTCTTTTTGCATCTCTGGCATACAGGCAGTACTGCCATCTGCAAAGGTAAAGGGTTTATCGCGGGTATGTCCAGCCCATTCAAATGTGTGCTGAAACAAGCGTTGATGAATATATTTTAGATAGGAGGAATTTATTTTTTCTGGCAGCGGTTCTTGGCGCAGATTGATCATTTCCTGTGATACATCATGGGCACATTGTTCTTTCAATGCTGTTTTGTCCATGATGCCATATTTATTTTTCAGTGTTTTGCTATGGGGGTAAAGGAAATTTTGCTCGAACATATGTGTATTGTCCTGTAATGTCGCTTGGTTTATGAGAGTGTGAAACTCTTCAAGCGGATCTTTCCCCTCGCATATTCTTCTAAAATTTCGAGCCTTTTTAAGTGAAGTGTTATCCTTTCAAGTGTATGGATATTGAGATTTGCATCAACCCCTTTATGGCACGTTTATCATCTTTCTGATGAGAGATATTAGAAAAACATTTTGTTTTTCTATGCATATTTTCTGTAACATTACGCACACTCTCCCAGTTAATCTCTATAAAATGCTTTGCATTAAGGAAGTAGATGCAAAGTAAATCTTTATCTACAATTAGCTGACAAAAGCCATTGCTTTTGCTGCCCTAACTTTGCGTGGTCGAACATCTGTTAGTTCTTGTTGTTCTTGTATGGAGGTTTCAGCAGCTTCATTTTCATTACGCGCGGTTACTGTTGTATGCTCATGCTGTTGAGAAGTCTTTGATAAGACTTGCTGTGTTTGCAAATCTTGCGTTAATTCAGAAGACTGTCTTTGATGATTTTGTTGTGTTTGATGGGTTTGCACAATGTCTTTTCTTACTTCTTTTACAGTTTCTGTATAACGATCAATAGCAGCGCATAGGGAAGGAAGACTTGCTTCAGCTTCTCTGCGTGCACTATTTTTTACGCCAAACCTTTGCTTGCCTGCAAGCGGAGCAAACATTGTAGGTTTGTTTGCAACTTGCTGTGAGAGCTCTTCTCCCAGAACAGGATTTTTTTGAATATCTTCAGTGTTATATTGCAAAGTATGTGGATCATTATAAACAATTTTACACCAATTGTAGACTTCTATTTGAGCGCGTTGAACAGAGTGATCATTTTGAACTCTGTCGCTCATTTCCTTATGCGAGAGAGGTGCCATTGTTTTTTCAGGTTTACGCGACTTTTGCTGATTTTCAGCTTTTTGCTCTCCCTGCGTTTTTTGTTCTGTGTGAGAAGTAGGTAAAACGCCTTCTTGTCTGTGTTTTTCGGGTGTTGTCACCGTGCGTGGTCGAGCACCAAGACGGTCCCATTCAGTTTGCATGGTAGTTTCAACAGATTCTTGATGCCTGTTTTCTGGTGAGTGTTCAGGCAATTGAGGAGGTGCTGCTACGGTTTGCTGTCTTTGCATGCTTTTATCCAGTTCGGTAGACTGGGTATAGCGTTTTTGTTTTTCTTCATGGGTTTGCATAATGTTTTCTTGTACATGTTTTATAGCTTCCGCATAGCCTTCAAGGGCATCACTTAGATGTGTAAGAGCATTTTCGGCTTGTTTGCGTGCATTGCTTTTTAAGCCATGGAAATTATAACCAGAAAGTTTACCAAACAACTGAGGATGTGTTTTAACTTGCCATGCAAGCTCTTCTCCTGTAGCAGGAGACTTTTCAATTTCTTCCAGTCTATACTGCAAAACACTCGCGTCGCCGTAAACAATTGTACACCAATATGTGATTTCTGCGTGACAATATTCGACTAATGTATTACTTCTAACTTTGCGGGTAAGTTCCTTATGCGAAAGGGGCGCTTCTTGTTCAGGCTTACGCGGCTTTTGTAGATCTTCAACCATTTGCCTTAGGTCCATTGATTGTCTACGGAGTGTTTGTTTGGCTAGATGACCATGAAGAGCATTCTCTTTTGCCTTTTTTATACTCTCGGAATAATTTTCAATGGCCAGACACAGGCATGAAACCTTCTCTTCAGCTTCTATGCGTGTTTTACTTTTTACGCCAAGAACTTTTTTTCCAGCAAGACTAGCAACAAGAGCAGGATTTTTTGCAATTTGCCATGAAAGACTCACTCCAAGGACAGGATTTTTTTCAATTTCCTCAAGTTTGTTCTGAAAAATATCTGGGTCCCCATAAATAGCTTGAGACAAAATTTTGATTTCGTCTTTACAGGATTGGACCAAGCTATTGCTTCTAATTTTGTCGTTAAGTTCTTCTTCCAGGATAGGTGTGCTTTCTCTTGATAGAGCAGGCGTTGTGTATAGGTCTTCCTCGTCTTGGGATGATGCACTGCGTTGCTGCTTGTCTTTTGCACGCGGTGGTTTTTGTGGAGCAGGTGTTGTGTGGGTGGGGGTATGGTCTTGTGCGGTTGTGTTGCTTTGC
>NZ_BAABIZ010000008.1:46029-46425 GCF_039543045.1 Bartonella jaculi | reverse complement strand
CTGTCTGTCTTTTGCACGCGGTGGTTTTTGTGGAGCAGGTGTTGTGTGGGTGGGGGTATGGTCTTGTGCGGTTGTGTTGCTTTGCTGTCTGTCTTTAGCGCGCGGTGGTCTTTGTGGAGCAGGTGTTGTGTGGGTGGGGGTATGGTCTTGTGCGGTTGTGTTGCTTTGCTGTCTGTCTTTAGCGCGCGGTGGTCTTTGTGGAGCAGGTGTTGCGTGGGTGGGGGTATGGTCTTGTGCGGTTGTGTTGCTTTGCTGTCTGTCTTTTGCACGCGGTGGTCTTTGTGGAGCAGGTGTTGCGTGGGTGGGGGTATGGTCTTGTGCGGTTGTGTTGCTTTGCTGTCTGTCTTTTGCACGCGGTGGTCTTTGTGGAGCAGGTGTTGCGTGGGTGGGGGTATG
>NZ_BAABIZ010000008.1:45810-45932 GCF_039543045.1 Bartonella jaculi | reverse complement strand
ATGGTCTTGTGCGGTTGTGTTGCTTTGCTGTCTGTCTTTAGCGCGCGGTGGTCTTTGTGGAGCAGGTGTTGCGTGGGTGGGGGTATGGTCTTGTGCGGTTGTGTTGCTTTGCTGTCTGTCTT
>NZ_BAABIZ010000008.1:0-45712 GCF_039543045.1 Bartonella jaculi | reverse complement strand
TGGGGGTATGGTCTTGTGCGGTTGTGTTGCTTTGCTGTCTGTCTTTAGCGCGCGGTGGTCTTTGTGGAGCAGGTGTTGCGTGGGTGGGGGTATGGTCTTGTGCGGTTGTGTTGCTTTGCTGTCTGTCTTCCATATGAGGCGGTTTTGGTGGGGGAACTCTTGTCTCTGCGACTTTTTCTGGGGGGGTGGGGGGAGATGATTTTTGCTCCTTTTGGGTAACTTTTGAGTTAGATGGTATTGTGGTAGGCTGTTCCTGTCCTTGAAATTTTTCCATTATGCTGGCTATAAGAGGGGAGGGGTGTCTTTTTTTCATACATCTTTCCTTTTAAGCTTTTAAAAGATTTGTTTTTGAAAACCTCTCCGGTGCTCTCTCCACCTTTGTGGTTTTGATAGCTTTTATACAAAGGAATATCAATTTGAATGATCTCCAAAGACTTTGCGCTATTTACCGCCCTCGTAATTGACATTTGTGTCTTTTATAAAGTTTTTTTGTGAAATTTTATCAATAAGTTAGGTGAAAATAAGGGGGGGTGATGGATATTCTCCATAACATTGTACAAAAAATCTCGCACAATTTCTCTAAAATGACTTGCGCTAGGATATCCGATAAAAGACAAAAGCTTATATATATATTTACAGTGCAAATTTACTGTGCAATATATTTACAGTGCAAAAGCCATTTTTTTGCCTTCTTCTTTGCGTTGTTGTGCTTCACGCTCTGGAGAATGCTGGCGTTTCTCATCTTGTGTGATGATAACGTTTTTGTGTACTTTCTCCCCTTTCATGGGCTTGTTGTCTTGCCTGTTTACGGGTAAAATCCTTGTGTAGTCTTTTTGCAGTTGTCATATACGCGTCAAGAGCTGCACAAAGGGAAGCAAAAGCGTTTTCAGCTTGTAGGTGTTTTTGGGTTTTTATGCTCATGCTGTTTTACCAGCAAGTTTACAAGGAGCCTCAATATTGGCTGTAATGCCCCATGAGACACCACTTCCTTTCCGAGGACTTTCAAAAAATCCTGGCAAAAAATCCTGGCAAAAAATCCTGGCAAAAAATCCTGGCAAGTCGTTGATCCAAAGCATGCGGGTTATTATAAACAGTGACATACAAGTTTTGGACTTTTCTTACACCCTTTTGGAAGTCTTCCTGTTTTAAAAGCTTTGCAGTAACTTCATCTTTTGGAAATGAAGGAGGAGATGCTGTCCTTCCTAAGCCAACTCCTGTGTAGAGGGATTTGCTTTTTGGGGAAGCCTTTCATTGGGGCCACGTCCATCGGTTCGTCGAGGGGGGGTGCTTTTTGGGGAAGCCTTTCCCCTTATTGGGGTCCACGTCCATTGGCTCGTCGAGGGGTTTTGCTTTTTGGGGGAAGGTTTGCTTCCCATTCGCGTCCACCTCCATTGGCTCGTCGAGGGAATTTGCTTTTTGGGGGAAGGTTTGCTTCCCATTCGCGTCCACCTCCATTGGTTCGTCGAGGGGATTTGCTTTTTGGGGGACGGTTTGCCTCCCATTTGCGTCCACCTCCATTGGTTCGTGTTCTGGTTTAGGGGCTCCTACGTTAGCTGGTTGAAAGAGTTGTTGAAATTTATCCATAAAGCGTTGAGAAGGGGATGATTGATGTTTTTTCATGTCTGTTTCCTTTCAATATTTTTTAGAAGACCTCTTTGGTGCACTTTCCACCTTTATGCTTTGATAGCTTTATAGAAAGGAAGATTCCCATTTGAATTGCCTCCAAATATTGCGCGCTATTCGTGGCTATCGTAGTCGACATTTGTGACTTTTATACAGCTTTTTTTATGAAGTTTTATCAATAAGTTATAGAATATTACGGGGTCTATTTTGATAAAACTTTGCGCAAAAAACTTAGCGCAATTCATATAAAATGATTTGCGCTAGGATATCCGATGAAAGGTAAAAGCTTATTTATGCACGCTTATAACGCAAAAGCCATTCTTTTTTCTTCCCTATGTCTTTGCATATCTTGCTTTGGAGAGTGTTGGTGTTCATGTCTTTCGTGATGATGATGGTGTGCATCTCTTTCATGACCTTGCTGTTTTGTAAGACCACGGGTAAGATCCTTGTGTAGTTTTCGTGTAGCTTCCACATGATCTTCAAGAACTGCACAAAGGACACTAAAACCTTCTTCAGCCGTTTTGCGATCTGGACTTTTCACGCCGAGTATTTTTTGGCCCGCAAGTTTACCAGGACTATTAGGATTTTCCATAAGGTTCTGTAAGATCTCTTCTCCTCTCCTAGGATTGTCAAGAATCTCGGAAAGTTGGGTATTCAAAGCATGCTGATCACCATAAACAATGGTGCACAATCCCTGGAGTCTTTCTACACGCCCTTGAAAGCCTGGATCTTTTAAAATACCTGAAGTAACTTTATCTTTCAGCGTCATGTGAGTAGGTGACGTTGGTCCTCCCTGTTTTACAGTTGCATAGACAGTGTCTGGGGTATGCTGGTGCTGCCCTCTGCCTCTTGGGGTAACATTCTCGTAGTCAGAGTCGCTTGGGTTACGTTGGTGCTGCCCTCTACCTCCTCCTCCTATATTAAGCTCAGCGTAGACAGGGTCGCTTGGGTTATGTTGGTGCTGTCCTTTGCTTCTTGGGTTAACATTCTCGTAGTCAGAGTCGCTTGGGTTACGTTGGTGCTGCCCTCTACCTCCTCCTCCTATATTAAGCTCAGCGTAGACAGGGTCGCTTGGGTTATGTTGGTGCTGCCCTCTGCCTCTTCCTCCTGTGTTAATCTCAGCGTAGACAGTTTCTGGAGCATGTGGGTGCTGTCCTCTGCTGCCTGTGTTAACATTCTCGTAGACAGGGTCGCTTGGGTTATGTTGGTGCTGCCCTCTGCCTCTTCCTCCTGTGTTAATCTCAGCGTAAAGCACTTCCTCTGGTTGTGGTTTGGGAGAAGTCCTGTTCGATTTATTAACTTTTGCATAGACCGGTTCTGGAATAGGGTTTTCCTCGGGAGTTTGTTCAAAGCGTTTTTTTAATCCACTCACATTGCTTAGAGAAGGGGAAGATTGATTTTTTTTCATGGATGTTTCCTTTCAAGAATTGTTTTAGAAAACCTCTTTAGTGTACTCTCCACCTTTATGCTTTGATAGCTTCTCTATAAAGGAGGATGTTCAATTTGAATGGTCTCCAAAGATCCTCCGCTATTCACAGCTACTGTAACCGATGTTTATGTCTTTTATACAGCTTTTTTATGAAATTTTATCAATAAGTTATATAAAATTACGGAAGGCGATTTTTAAGGGTATTTTTCGTAATATTGCGCAAAAAAACCTAGCGCAATTCCTCCAAAATGATTTGCGCTAGGATATCCGATAAAAGACAAAAGTTTATGTATATTTACAGTTGTCTAGTTACAGTGCAAAAGCCATTCTTTTGCCTTCTTCCTTGCGTTGTTGTGCTTCGCGCTCTGGAGAATGCTGGCGTTCCTCTCTTGCGTGATGATGATGATGATGACGTCTTTGTTCACTTCTTTCTGGATGTTCTCCCCTTTCATAGGCTTGTTGTCTTGCCTGTTCACGGGTCAAATCATTCTGTAGTCTTTTTGCAGACTCTGTATATGTTTCAAGAGCTGCACAAAGGGGACCCACAGCCTCTTCAGCTTTTCTGCGATCTGGGCTTTTTATGCCCAATAATTTTTGACCCGCAAGTTTATGAGGACCCTCAGGATTTTCTGCAACCTCCGATGAGATTCTCTCTCCTTTCCCAGGATCGTCAAGAATCTCGGCAAGTTGATTACCCAAAGCATGCTTGTTACCATAAACAACAGTGCACAATTGTTGGACTCTTTTCACACTCTCTTGGAAGGATTGGTTGCTCGAAAGCTGTGTAGTAATTACACTTCCTGGTGGAGTTCTTGGAGGGAGGGGGGGCCTTCCTAAACCAACTGGTTCGTAGAGGGGGGGTGTTTGTTCTTGATAGTTTGCCATCCAATTGTGCGTCTGCAGATCAGTGACTGCATAGGGGGATGTTTGTTCTTCGGGAGATTGTTGAGCACGCGCACCTCCACCATCCAGTGGGTTTGGGGGGGGAGAAAGAGGGTTTGACGTGGGGCGTTGATAGATAGGCTCTGAAGTAGGGTATTGATAGATAGGGGCTGAAGTAGGGTATTGATAGATAGGGGCTGAAGTAGGGTGTTGATAGATAGGGGCTGAAGTAGGGTGTTGATAGATAGGGGCTGAAGTAGGGTGTTGATAGATAGGGGCTGAAGTAGGGTGTTGATAGTTAGGCTCTGTGGGGCGTTGATAGTAGCCTTCTCCCCAATTTTTCTCCTGCAGATCAGTTATGTGATAGGGGTCTACAGAGTCACGTGCAGCCCTACCACCTAGTGGTTGTTGGGGGGCATAGATAGTGTCTGGAGTGGGGCCTTGAGGGGAGTGCATTCCCGTTCCCATGCCCATTTCTTCATAGATAGGATCTTCTGGTTGTTGGGGGGAGTACCCACTTGCGCTCTCACCAATTTCTGCATAGATAGTTTCTGGAGTGGGAGGGGGAGGCGAGTACCCACTTGCGCTCTCACCAATTTCTTCATAGATAGTTTCTGGAGTGGAGGGGTGAGGGGAGTGCCCTCCCTGTACACCCTCACCAATTTCTTCATAGATAGGATCTTCTGGTTGTTGGAGAGAGTGCCCACTTGCGCTCTCACCAATTTCTGCATAGATAGTTTCTGGAGTGGAGGGGTGAGGGGAGTGCCCTCCCTGTGCACCCTCATCAATTTCTTCATAGATATGTGGTTCTGGTTGTTGGGGGGCCTCGCCCTCTGCGCCCGCGTCATTTCCTCTGTAGGAGGGATTATCGAGGTGCCGATGTTGTGTCCTCCCATTTGGGGTCAGCAGATCAGTTACTGCATAGGGGGGGACTTGTTCTTGGGGAGGTTGCCAACCACCCACACCACCAAATGGTTGTTGGGGTGCATAGACAGTTTCTGCTGGGTCTTGGGGGGGCGTCTCTCTGGGTTTATTAACCGTTGCATAGAGCTGTTCTGGATTAGGGGTGGTTACCTTAGCTTGTTCACGGTGTTCTTCTGATTCTTCCGTAGGGTTTGGAGAAGGGGGGGATTGATTTTTTTTCATGCATGTTTCCTTTCAAGAACTGTTGTAGAAAACCTCTTCCTGCACTCTCCACCTTTATGCTTTGATAGCTGTTATATAAAGGAGGATGTTCATTTGAATGGTCTCCAAAGATCCTCCGCTATTCACAGCTACCGTAATCGATATTTATGACTTTTATACAGTTTTTTTATGAAATTTTATCAATCAGTTATATAAAATTACGAAGGGGATTTTGAGCGCTCTTTTTTGTAGTGTTTTGTAACATCTTGTTACACAATCCATACAAAATGATTGACTTCCAAAAAGCAGATGAAAAGCCAAAGCCGCTTTCGTGTTTAGCCCGTAAGAGCCATTGATGAGGAGCGATTGACTGTGAGGGTACGCATCTGACAATATGCTTCTTTGGTGTGTTTCATGACATCAGCAATCTCTTTTGCTTTGCTTTCCGATATACCAAGCATGCAAGAAAGTCTGGTATAATCTTTTTCCTGTATGGCTTTTCGCTCCTCTGTTGATAAACGATCGTGTAATTTACGTAGGTAAACATGCAGTTCTTGTCGCAGAGTAGGAGAATGGCACAAGGCTTCCCTTTGTTGTGCCGGTGATAGGGAAAAAAGATTTTGCAAATTTCTCTCTGGTCTTTCGACAGAATGGCTCAAGCGATTTTGTTCTTTTTCGTGTTGCTCTATGATGTCAGTCATTATCTGATGTGTCATATCGGCATAACTTTGAAGTGCTTCAACCAGCCGTGGAACAGCTTCTTTCGCATGTCGGCGCGCGGGGCTTTTCATACCAAGCATTTTCCTTCCCGCGAGCTTACAAATGGATTGAGGATTTTGAATAATTTGTTCAGAAAACTGTGCGCACAAGCTTGGATCTATAGCGATCGCCTCCATTGTTTCGTTTAGTGCCCGTGCATTGCCATAAATGGTTTTTGATAAACGCTCGACTGCATGGCGATAGGATTCAACACCAGAATTATTTGCCAGCTTTTCAGCAAGCGCCGCATTGGTGAGAGGTGCTAATCTCTCTTTTGGAATCAACATTTCTTTCAGGTTGTGGACTTTACTTTTCTGGAAGGAGAGGGGATCACCATTTTGTAATGTTTTCACTTGTTCTGGGGAGAGGTCATCTTTGTGACCGACGACGAAACCACCTTCCACCTCCATGACAAAACCTTCTGCGCTCATCCCTCTCAAGATGCCCTCGTAGGACGCACCTTCTTTTGCTGCTACGACAACACAATTATTGATCTCATCAAGCCCAGCGCTTTTCATTTGTAAGATAAATTCTTTTAAAATAAGTGATTTTTGGGGATGAGTGATATCCTCAAAAAGATCTTTTATCGGTTGCGGATTACCATGTTGCATTGCTTCAATACTGGCTAGTGTCAGGCGTTCTTTTGTAGTACAAGAAAAGTCAATTGTATGGCCGGCAGCTTGCCCAAGTTTTTCCATAAACATCCGTTGCACGCGCCCATTGCCTTTTCTGAAAGGGTGTGCATGATCGAGAATTATAAACACTTCAGCAGCATTTTCAGCAAACTCTTGGCATGACAAGCCTTGGAGATTATTCTTGGAACTAAGCATTTGCTCTAATGCTTTTAGTTCTTTTTGAATTTGTGGACCGATGGCAAAAGGAACATCATAACCTTTAGGGCGCATAGCAGGCATACGCGCTATGGTGCCATCTGCAAAGGTAAAGGCTTGATCACGCATATGACCCGCCCATTCAAAAGTGTTATAGAAAAGGCTCCAGTGAATTAATTTTAGATAGGCGGTATCAAATTTTTGTGGTAGTGGTTCATGGCGAAAATTCACAGCCGCTCTGGCTGTGTCATGGGCACAACGCTTGTACAGTCGGTGTGGGTCTTTTATGCCGTATTTATTTTTCAATGTTTTGCTCTTTTTATAGAGATAATTTTGCTCTAACATAGGATATCTCCTTGGAGGATAGGGTGGTTCATGAGAGTGTTTAACTCTTTGTGTGAAAAATTCCCCCTTTTGCATATTCTTTTGAGATTTAGAGCATCTTGGGAGGAACTATCCATTCCCTCCAGTGTCATCCCCTTAAGGGCATAAGGTACTAATGGCTGTATCAAATGCCTCGAAGCACTTTTGTAACTCTTCTGCCGAGAGAGATGCAAAACGGTCTGTTTGTATGGTTGTGCTGCAAATTTCTTTTGGAAATGTGTTGTGAGTTCTTTTTGAGTCTGTTTTTGCAAAGCCTCTCTGCTGTACCCTCTCCATTTTTTATTATTTTCATAAATAACAGTGTCTTCTAGGCTTTCTGGCGCTTTGCTTCCCACATAGCTGTCTTCAATAGTCTCTTGCTGGGGGGGTAAAATGTGAATAAGGTAGACAGGCGCCTTATTGATTGTTTGATTGTTTTTGAACTCTTTACAAAGAGCGTTAGAGCGGGTAAGCACACGCATAAAAGCACCCGTCAAGGATTTTTCTCCAGCATGTGTTTGGGAATTGCTCATGCGAAAACTCCTTTCGAACGGGATTTTGTGAAAAAAAATCTATGCTTTTTACCTTTTATGCTGTTGTTAATGTTTTGGTGTGCAATCCCCATAGGAGGATATTTTTTCAGTTCTTCTTTGCTTGTGGAGCAAAACGGTTCTTTTGAGCAGTGGCTAACATCTCTTTTCGTCTAAAATAGATCGCCCGACCACATCGTAAAGGGGGATACCCTTGCATAAGAATAATTTGTTCATCTTGGCGCATCTCTTGAATAATTTCATGAGGTAAAATCAGGGCTCTTTGTTGATAATTAATGTTGTAAGAGCTCTTTCCTAAAGCTAAGCCTCTCGATTTGCTTATTCCAGCTACTTCAACGGTCATTTGACCACAGCGCTCTGAAATATCTTTGGCTGTTTGAAAGTCTTTAATGGCGGCGTAACTTACAAAAGAGCAGCTTTCAAACCATGAACGCGCTCCTGTTTCTCCAAAGTGGTTGACTAACTGTCCAAAGGATTGATAAAAAAGCATCAAGGATGTGCCATATTTACGACCTCGATCACGCGCTTCTTCTAAAATATTCATATAGCCAAGAAGATCAACTTCATCCAAAACAAACAAAACACGCTTTTTGTAGTTCCCGTCAGCTGTAATCATGGCATTTAAAAAGGCGCCAATAATCACGCGTCCAATCGCGGGATAGCTATTCAGAATGCTTGCGGGGAGATTGAGAAAAACATCTGTATTCCCGTTTGTGATATCTGATGATGCAAAATCATTCCCACAGACAAGATCAGCATAATTGGATAAAGAAAGCCACTGGGTATCTTTTGATGCAGTCGTATACACCCCTGAAAAAGTTTGCTCTGCCATTTCCGTGAAAATACCGACCATTTCACGAATAAAAGGAGAAGGTGTTGTTTCTTGAATCATGCGCAATTGATTCACAACAGCCGTTTCTGACTGAGATAAAATTCCGCGCAATGTTTTTAAATTACGCTCATGCTCTTCATATTCATCAGAAAATATGACATGTGCAAGAAGAGCCGTTAAAAGATTATGCGCTTGTGTCGAAAAGTATTCTGCCGAAGAATTATCTGATTTTTTATCCGTAAGGAGTAATTTAGAAAAACCCACAATATTGGCTTCACGTTGTGTACGTGGGACGCTATCATCTAAAAGCCAATCGAGTACATTAAAATTTTTTGTCAATACTGAATTGGGATCAAGAACGATAACATTCCTATTGCCCATTTTTTTACGCGCAAATTTGACCATTGGCGCAACTTCTGTTGAAGGATCAAGACAAATAACAGAGCCTGGATATGTTAAACATGTTGGAACAACTGTACTTGTTGTTTTATATCCACCAGAACCGGCAAAAAAGATCATGTGGGTTGAACCAAAATCAAGATTAAAGGTAAGCAAAGGGGCTTTTCCTCCCTTTCCCCATGTTGTTTTATTGCCAGGTGCAAAGGGAATATTGCGCACACTGTCTTGATCAACACGGTACCTTTCTCCCACAACAATTTGACCATTCGCCGGAAAGATTTTGGCTGCATCTCTTAATTTCATCCATGCGGCATCACCAAAAATTCCTTTTTTGGCACGTTTGACTTTGTTTGTGCGTGGAGAGGTTATGATGACTTGAATGGCTAAAAGAAAAATGCCGGTGATGATGCCAAAGATAACCATGGGATCCATAAACTTTAAAGCGTAGCTCCAAGTTATCCCTTGTTGACCAACATAGGGACTTAAGCGTTTTATTTCACTGCTAATATGGTAAAGAGCAGTGATCCCAAAAAAAATAGCTGAGGTAAGCGTGATCGCTTTGCGCAGATACAGTTTTTGCGATAAGGTGTAAAACAATGATACAGCAGCAACCAAGACCAGCTCCAAGAAAGGTTTTGAGCGAAGATACCAATAAATTTGATTGCCTTGTAGGCCATTGGTGGCAAACCACAACAAATGAGGAACGAGAAATATCGTTAAAGCGCCTAAAGCGATAGGTACTAAAATAATCACCAGTTGCGTTTTGGTATATTTCATTTTTGTCTTACTTTCGATTTTATCAAGGAACCTTGTAAAATGATATCTCTAAAATAGGTGATATGGTGTTAAACATTCCTTTTTCCATGAGCGGTGGAGTATCAAATATCTCTGCCCATGAACGTTTAAATGAAGGCAAAATGCCCCATACTTTTAGCTGGCCATAGCGAGCGCATTTGAGCGATTTAGGGCGTGTGCGTAGGCTTGATTATGTGCTTCTTTGGCCTTTTGAACAGTGTTGCTAATTTCTTTTGCTTTATGTTCTGAGACACCAAGACTTTTCGCGAGTGTTTCATGATCATTGTGTTTGATCGCTCTATATTCGTCTGCTGAGAGGCGATGCTCTAACTTGACTACAAAAGAGCGGAGTTCTCCGTACAAATGAGGATTTTGAGACAAGACTTCTCTTTGTTGTGCCGGTGATAAGCAAAAAAGATTTTGCAAGTCTTTACTCGGCGTCTCTACTGCGCGACGTTCTTGTGTCATTTGATGTTCTTGAATGATTGCATGATGCATATATTTTACAGTATGCGCATAATTCATAATTGCAGCGTGAAGTAACTGAACATGCTCTTCAGCATTTGCACGCGCTTTACTTTTAAAGAAAAAGAGGTTGAAACCTGCAAGATGAGAAACAGAGTAAGGAGCCTTTTTAATCTGTTCGGCGTGCTGTCGGCCTAAGTCTGGATTTTCAAGAATCTCTTCCATTTGTTTGTTTAATGCTTCTGAGCTGTCATAAATAATTTTTGATAAATATTGAATTCGCTCTCGAGCTGTGGAGATATGGTTACTTACCACAAGCTTTCCGTAAAATTCACTTTTTGTTAGAGGTGCTAATGTTTCTTTGGGGATGAGAATTTTTTCAAGGTCTTCGGTTTTTTTTGAGGTAAAAGTAAGTGGATCACCGAGTTTTAATGTTTTTATTTGTTCTGGTGTGAGATCATCTTTTTTGCCGATGATGTAAGTACCTTGTGCACCGAGCACAAAGCCTTCATGACTAGCACCTTCATAGATCCCTGTGTAAGTTTTACCTTCCTTTGCAGCCATAACAAGGTGACTATTAACATCAAGCCCGCTTCCTTTTGCGTTGTTCATGAATTCCTTTAAAACACGAATTTTTTCTGGATTGGAGATATCTTCAAAAAGATCTCTCATCGGTTGTTTGTTGCCATATTCTAATGCTTCGCTATAGGCAGTCATCATGCGTTCTTGTGTTATAAGGGAGAAGTCCAGCTGATGTCCTGCTGCTTTGGCAAGAGTTTCCAAAAAGAAGTGTGCTGTGTATTCATTGCCATCTATGAAGGGGTGTATCTTTTTGAGAGAGATCAATATTTCTACTGCTTCAGAGATAAATTCTTCGCGTGTTAAGCCTTGCAAATTGTCTTTTTCGGCAAGCGTTTTCTCTAATTTTTGTAAGTTTTCAAGGATGTCCTTACCGCTTACAAAATCATGATCCCATTCCGTTCTTTTCATTTCTGGCATGGCGGCAAGACTATCGTCTGCAAATGTGAAGGGAACAGTGCGGAGGCACCCAGCCCATTCAAATGTATTTATAAACAATTGTCGATGGATATGGCATAGATAGGTAGCATCAAAATATTCTGGCAGCTCTTCTTCACGCAGAGCTTCTGTTGCCTGCTCTCTATCATAAGAACATTTTTCCAGAAAAAGTTTTAAATCTTTTTCTCCATATTTATTTTTGAGTATTTGGGTACCAGAATAGAGATAATTGTGGGGTAAGGGGGTTCCTCTTGTTTTTGCTTTTGCTTTTGGCATAACGAGCTCCTTACAATATGGCGTTGTTCATAAGAGTATTAAATTCTTTTAGTGAGGTATCTCCCCTCGCATATCGTTCTAAAATTTCGAGCGTTTTAGGATGGAGTGTGATGCCCTCAAGGGTATGGGTGCTGATGACTGCGTCAACCGCTTCGCGGCGTTTTTTCAATTCTTCTGGCGTAACTGATGAAAGATTTTCTATTGTCTTTGTTTCCATTTATTTTTCCTTTCCTACTTTTCATAAGTTGCCTTAAAAAGCCTTTTGAGTAGGTGTAATCTTCATTTAATTCCCCCCAAAGATGTTTCGTTGTTTGAATGGGTCATAGTAAATTTCTGTGACTTTAAATTTTCCTTCAACCCGTTTGCATTGAATGATGATATCAATCATCGAAATCAACAGACCCCGAATGTCATCTCGCTCTAGATCGCTTCCACCTTCACTTTCTTTGACCAAAAGAGTCATTTGCTCAAAGGCAGCAAGTGCTGTTGACGCGTGAACTGTAGTAATCGAACCTGGATGACCTGAATTAACGTTGCGGATATAATAAAAGGCTGTACCATCTCGAAGCTCTTGTAAAAGAATGCGGTCAGGACGCATCCGTAAAGCAGATTCAAGCAATTCTTTAGGACCAACAGAGGCTAAGCCCTGCCCATCTTTTGAATAGATCATAGAGACATGGTTTGGTTGTGATACAACCAATTCTTGTGTATCTTCAATGGTGATAATACGCTCATCCTGAGGAATTCTAGAGATTAATGCTTTTGACAACGTTGTCTTACCAGAGCCGGTTTTTCCAGAAATCAAAATATTTTTTTGGCATTTTACAGCCTGATTTAAAAAAGAGACAAAGTCCTTATTGCAGTAAGCGGCTGTCAAGCCATGCTCAATGTTTTTGAGTTCGTTAAAACGCGATCGATAATCATTCAATGGCGTGAATGATACTTGTTCACACAGTGAAAAAAGACCTTTATTTGCTAATTCTTCAAGAGAGAAACTGTGCGATGATGGTTTGCGAATTGTCATACTGATCGTATCTTTTTCCACCGCGGGAGGAATGACAATTTGAATACGTTCATTATTCGGTAGGGTCGCCGATAATATTGGATTTTTGTCGGATATATTTTGCTTAGAATAGGAAGCCACAACTTTCGCAATACCCATAAGCTCATTAAATGAGAGGGCTGGTGCTTCTATTGTTTTCCAGCCATCGCTCCCTTCAGTCATTACTTGATAGGGACGATTAATGACAATTTCAAACAGTTTGTCATCTTTCAGAAAAGCACTGATTGGTTCAAGTTTTGTTAAAACAATTGCAACAGTTTCATCATTCAACTTGTATAGGTTTTCTCTCATTTCAAAGTCACTGAAGAATTTTTATAAAAGTTTCTTGAAAGTGCTCGATTGGTAATCTGTTTTTTATTTTCGATGACTTTCAATTTATAAACATTGGAAAAATCTAAATCACGGGCAACAAAAACATTGACCAGTTCGCCTTGGTTTTTGGTCAATGTTGGAGAAATATTGGCGTAATTTTCTACGAGAATATTTGCAATATTTTGTCCCGCAGAGACTGATTCAGAGTCTTTTTTATCTGAGCCTTTTGGTAAAAAACGGTCTTTCGCATAGCTGGTAGCATCTTTGACAATGGATACAAGAAGCGCAGATCCAATCCTCTCAAACCAATGATTATCAACATCGCCGTCAAGACCAGAACGTCCTAAGGAATCTGCCGCTGGTGAAGCTAGTGTTATAATGACACCATTTGGTGTTTTTGCTCTATTCCATAGCACAAAGAGACGCTTTTGTCCTTTTTTCAATCCAGCGCGATATTCGCCAATAATTTGCGTACCTTTATCAAGGAGGACAACGCGACCATTGTCTGATAAAATATCTCTGGAGATGATACAACTGGTGAAGCCTTGTTGGTCACTGTTGATCGCTGTTTCTAAGATACAGGGAATGGAAGTGCCCATTGTGATGATGTAGTTTCGATTGCCAAGTGTTGAAGCACGAACCCCTTCAAGCGTTGTTGGCTTGAGAAGATGATTAAAACGTTGTGCTGTTTCATCAGGCTTGTTGTCGATTTTGTTCAGCAAAACACCATCAGCTTTTTGGACGTTTTTTTGATTTTGTTGTGTATTCGCATAGGCTAATACAGGAGCACGTTGTGCTGCTTCCAAGAGTGTATCATCAGACTGTATCTGATTTGTGGGTGTTGGTAGCTCAACCTTTGGCAACAGAGCGTCATTTTCTTGGGGTTGTTCAAGAGATATAGGCTTAGGCTGTGCAGGGCGGAAAATTTCTGTTTGCTTAATAATGCCTTCTTTTGGCTGTTCAACAGGTTGTTTTTTGTCTGTGGCAAGTGTTGAATATGCTAAATAAATACAGACACCAAAAAGAACAACAAGAGTCGCTCCTTTTCCTACATTGCTATGTTGTTTTCTCCCTTGAGCGTCTTTTATCGTATCGCGATCATTGATGTTTTTTTCATCCATTTCGTCATTCATGGCTGTTTCCTATGTTCACTTTGCGTTGTACAGAAGGTGATGTTGTACCCGTTTCAGGGTTAATTCCTTCCGGCACAAACCTTTTATTGAAGATACACAGCACGTCGTTTCCACGACGCAAAGTAAATCGCGCAGCCGTGGCATGAACAATGACCTTATTGCCTTTAATCGATTTTGGAACCAGAGATTCTTGCCCATCAGATGAGACAAGGTAAATGGCTGGGATTTCGATATTGCCTAAAAATGTAAAGGTTGTTGTTTTGCCATTATCATAGACATAAGCAGGTTCAATGAGGGGCGAACCTTGTGCTTCATAAGCCCAATTGCGTGGTCCAAAATCTTCATGGGTGTTTAAAATATCATTGACAAAGTTTTCTTCGCGCTGTGCGGCTTTTGCTGCTTCAGCTAATTTCTTACGCAAGGCTTCATCTTCTGGATAACGAAACTTCACCAGAAAATATGTCTCATTGCCTGCTGAAACATCGCCTGCACGCACTTGCAGTTCAAACTGATAAGACCGTTGTGTTCCATCTTGACGGTTTGTTACAATTTGTAAATTGGTAATGGGTTGAACTTCACGTGGTTTTAGAAACACAAAGTGACCCGCTGGTGCAACTTGCCAAGCAACGGAATTACCAATTCCTACATAGGCAACTTCTTCATCGTCAGCAAATTCAATTTGAACTGAAGAACGAATAGATCCAATCACTTGTACGACATTATGAGGGTCATAATTAACAAATCTAATGCGGTTGTCTTGGCGTGCACTTACAGGTGCCGTTTCAGCAAATAACGGGACTGTATGGCCGAGCATTGCAACAATGAAAGTGAAAAAGATTGTTTTTGAAATTCTGATCATTTTATCACCTCTGGATCGGATCTATATTCCAAAACTTGAAAGCCAAGAGGATTGATTAAGCGATCCGTTGTTGAAATCTGTGCATTAATGTAGAAAAAGTTTAAAATCGAAACCCAATGCGAAATGTTTTCTTTTCCATTCAATTCTCTGACCGTTTTGTAATAACGCACTTGAATAAGATCTTTGCTTAGAAAGGAGATGGATTTGATCGTGACCATAGCAGTCGCGTTTTGATAGATATTTTGCGGACTTTCTGGATTGTTCCCCGCATACCACTTTGCAAAACGACTTTGTTCTCCTGGAGAAGATAAAAGAGAAATTAAACGAAAATTATTTTCTGCTTCTGATGCCTGATATCCTTCGCGGGCACGAACATATTTGCTGGCAAAATAACGTGTTATCGCTTCATCATAGTCGTTAGGAGATTCTTTTAGGGCACTCACCGTCTCAACTATACCTGTTGAATTATCAACGCGGATTACAAAGGGTTCTACGGTTTTTAAGGGGGTTAATGCTGCCACAGCTAAAGCTAAGGCGATTGTCATTAAGCCAAAAAGTACCGTCAAAGCCATGGCAACTTTCATTCGTATCCGCATACCATGCATGCGATCAATATCGAATGAGCGTGCTTCTTTTACATATTCGTCAAATGCATCACTTTTCACGCGTGGCCTCCACAGAGTTATCAGAGAGCGTTTTATGGTTTAGCGAATTCAATAAAGCTGTATTAAGCCTCACATCGGCTTTTGCTTTTTCACTTTCCAAAGTATTGAGGATGATGGGGGTCGTAATCGGCTTTACGATTTTCTCTTGTAGGATGTAATTTTTATTGTCCCAATCCCATTTATCTCTATTTAAAGCACGGGTCTGTTTGCCATTACATCGTGGTGGTTTTTTGGGGCCACTCAGAGAGGCACAGCCGGTAAGGATAATGGATAGGATCACAAAAAAAGATATTTTTCGTTTCATCTTTTGAGCTCACATTTAGGATATGATGCATGAGGGCTTTTTGCTTTGAAAAACTTCACAAAAGCGCGTGCTGAAAAACTTTGAGTGGTCTTGTGTAATGAGGAATATGAAGTTTTTTACGTGATATCCCCATGGTGCGCGCATCGTTGCGCGCGCACCCCATAAGAACAAGAGCTCTCTTTTCTTTTAGGTGGGACTTGATATTAAAATCGACCACGGCCGCCACCTCCACTTTTCATAAATTTGTCTGCGCCACCTGGAGCACCAGATATTGCCGAAACCGCACTTTTTGCTGCTTGCCCGCTAGTTTTAATGCTATTGTGAACCATAGTGAAGATTTGTCCTCCTGAAGATATTCCAGCGTTAAAGTATGGTCCACCAGAGGCGAGTGCCGTGGCAATACCAGGAAGAGCACGGAAGAGAATGGCGCCCACTATCGCGATAACGACGACGGGTGGAAAAAGCATATAGATTGAATCATATGTACTATTGAGAACATGCAGGATAATTTTACACATAATCGTTCCAAGCATGATCACTAGAACCTGCAAAATGGTAAAATTAACCAATGTCGTAATCCATCCATCGGTAAATTTTCTGGTTGCATTGAATAAATAGAGGCTAATGAAAAGCGGTCCCAAACCTATAATCAAGACAAGTGCAACTTGTGCAAACATCTGGACAATAAAACCACCTATACAAAAAACAATAACAGCTACCAGCATTAAAGAACCAAGAATGCCAACCAAGAGCTTTTCGAGAAACCAAGCTTTCGCTAGGACTTCTTGATAACGTGCACTTGTCTGTAATAAAATATAATCAAAGACATTCGAGTTTGTGGGATTTGCGTTGAGCGCATTTCCAATAGCATTCACTAAATCATTGAGAAAAATATCTTTGACATAGATATTAAATGTATCTGCATTCGTTGCCATTGTTGTCACAACAACGATTTTAACAACATTATTGAGAAGACTGTGCATCGAAAGGGCGACACGACCAGTCATGACATTATAGCCATACAGAAAAATGAAAATAATCGAGGCAAGATTCAGTGGTGCCGAAATAGCAGAAGACAAATTACTCACCATTGCATTCATCACACCGTCAAGTGGAGATAAAATATAACCAGCAACGCTTTCAAAGGGGGCTAAACTAAAGTCTGACATCAGAACCCTCAATTTTTTCTTTTAATGTTTTTATAAGCTCTTCGTGCTTTTGTTGTGCTTTTTCTTCCAGACGTTCCTCTGTTGTTTTCGTGTCTTTTGCTTGAATCAGAGCCAAGGATTGAAGCTTTACACTATCTGCTTGAAGTCTTGCCTGAAGAAGTAACAGTTCTATTTGCAAAGCTTGTTGAGCAGCTTGTTTTTGTTGAACAGCCTGTGGTTCCTCAGGTGTAGATGATGTTTTTGATTGAGTGTCTTGAAGCTTTTGACTTATTTCCTCAATTTTTTTCATATTTTCTTCTGCAGATTGATAAATCGTTTCAGCTGTCTTTGATTTTGCAACGTTTAATTGTTGTGTATTTTCTAATGCCTTTTTATAATAGTCATCTGCCTCGGAGGTGTTTTGTGCTGTTGCATGGGAGATGAAAGATAAAGATAACAGTGCGACTAAGCCATATTTTTTCATTGATTTTCTCTCCTTTGATGAAAGATGGGCAGCCATTTATCGGGATCTGTTCCATATTCGTTGATAATTTGATTCATGAGTTCGATATTTTTTGTTGTGCCACTTAAGACGGCGATCTCATCATCCATGCCGCGTAGATTGAGTTCTGCAACAACGGAACTCTGTCCTTGTTTGATAAGAAAACGGCGAGATTCCCTGCTTAATTCTGACTGTATCAGTTCGAATTCACGCTCAGTCAGTTTGAAATTTTCAACATAATCATTGTAATTTGCTTTTTGATTTGGAAAAAATATTTGGGTGGGGCATTGCTCAATAATCGTATGTGCGATTGTTGAATTCAAAGCATCTTTGGGGCTTTGTGTTGCAAACAGCATCATGCCATTTTGTTTACGGATCGTCTTGAGGCGATCTTGCGTAAAAGCTTTGAAGGAATCATCTTCAAGCGCTTTCCAGAATTCATCAATGACAATGATAATGCGTCGTCCATCAATGAGGTCGAGAATGCGGTTAAAAAGATACATCATCAGGGGGCGACGGATTTCCTCATTGTCTAAGAAATCGGTCATGTCATAGCCAATGAATTGTGCGTCTAAATTGAGATCATCTTGATCATTATCAAAAACCCAACCTAAGTCATTGCCTTTGATCCAGCGTTGTAACCTTATGGCAATTCCCTCTCTTGAGGTGTTATCAAAAAACAATTGAAGAGCGCCAAGAGAGCGTTGTGCGTGGGGCAAACTTTCCAAGGAATCAATGGCTTTAGCGATATCTTGTCGCTCTTCTTCTGTCACTGTTTGGCCTTCAGTGGTGACCAGCTTCAAGACCCAATTACGAAGAAAGATTTTGTTTTTTTCTGTATATTCCACGCCCTTTAAGGGTGCAATCCCAGTGGGTTTCCCATTCTTCAAAGGTTTATATTTTCCACCTCCAGCTCGTACAAAAATCTCTGCACCTTGATCTTTGTCAAAAAAAACCATTGTGGGGTTATGTTTTTGTAATTGAGCAAGAAGGAAATTAACAATTACGGTTTTACCAGATCCTGATGGACCGCAAACAAAGGTGTTGCCAAGGTCACCATAATGAAAATTAAAATAATAAGGTGAACCAGCTTGTGTTTTTAGCAATGCGACAGCAGATCCCCAAACATTGCCTTCGAGTTTGCCAATGGGAAAGGAATGAAAGGGCGATAAAGCCGCAAAGTTTCTGCTGGTAATGGCTCCAGAACGCGCACGATAGCTAAAATTCCCAGGCAATTGCGCCCACCACGCAGCTTCTAATCCTAAATCTTCTCTGGCAATAACTGCTCCACCATTGGTTAAGTGTGAGCGTGCTTTTGAAAGGTTTTCAGCTAATGCTTTTGGGTGATTAGCAAAAACAGTGAGAGAAAGATGATGTTCGCCCAAAACAAAACGATTTGACTCTAAATCATCAAGTGCCTCATAAAGCGCATCAATTTGTGAACTGGCACGATCTGCCGTATTAATCAGTTGATTTTGTTTGCGGCCCATAATGGCGCTGGCAACAGCCTTACTCTTAAAGACAAAGGATTGGGTTAAGATGAATTCAAATGGTGCTGTGAGCAATTCATCCGTCATGCCGGGCCGTGTTTTAGAGGGATATTCTTTCCACCCAAAAATACCAGCAAAGCGTTCATTGCTTTCATGGCGAATTTCAATGATCTCTTTGCCAAAAATAACACGATCTGAGTAAATCGTGGAGGCAATGGTGCCAAAAGTGAGAGGAATACGCTCACGCCTTCCACCTACCAATTGATGGAGAAATTCACTTTGCTCAGAAAACAAAATGCCTTCATGTTCATAGATTGATAAGAGGCGCGCTTCATAGCTTTCTAACCCTTCTATAAGATCTTGACTTAACTCTTCGAGTTTGCGAATGGCTTCCATATCTGGTTCAGATTGTGTTTTCTTCGCTTTTGTTAAGCGCTGGAAAAATGAGGCTAGTTGCTCCGTCTTATCCGCTGCTGGATTCCAAAGGAGTGAAATGAAGAGATCATTTCTATAAAGCTCTTGCGAAACCATTTTCTTTTTGTATTTTTCATCTAATGTTGCTGCAAAAGATGAAAAAAACTGACTCTCTGGATAAACCATTTCGCGCCGTCTGATGATATGAGAGTATAAAGCAACGCGTTCATCGGCAATATTTTTCAAGAGAGTGTTTAATTGGTTATGTAAGGAGTTTAATTGATCGATATCTGCAGTGTCAAAATTTATACCCTCAACCGCTATCACCGTCATTAAGCAACGTGAACTTAATGCAATGACGTGTTGATTGACGTGGCGTATATAGGGAATGTAGTTTTCAGGTAATACTTCCCGTTTTATGACTGACATTTGTTTCACTTACTTAGTTCCTCATAAGTACGAATAAGGCGTAATGGGGACGTAGTGCCACCTCCCCATCTTGCGAGGTTTCTTTGTTTTCCTCGGGTATTAAGCCAAGCAAATAATACGCGAAATTGGTTGTGGTCATGTTTTGTTACTTCACGCAAAACAAAGTGCATACCAACGCCCAAGCCAATCATGGTAAAACCGCTTGTCAGAATAAAGAGAATAGATGTCGCCATGACATTAAGGGCCATGGCTTCCATCGTGACACCAGAAAACATGGCAGGTCTTGTACAGGCAAGGAATAGAGGATCTTCGTTCATTTTATGTCGAGCCCGTGCCTACTAATTTACCAACCAGAGTGGGCGCACCAAAAACAATACCAATACCGATAATACAATAAGCTGCTTTGCGTAAATCAATAAAGCCGTACATCCAGCCAATGCCTACGGCAGCAACACATATGATCGCAATGAGCTTCGCCGTTGAACCCGTCATCATTGCCACAATATTATCTAGAACACTATCAATATTTCCTAGCCCACTTGCAGCAGAAGGAGCGGCATAAGAAGGATCTGATACAATAAGTGCGGTTAAAAGCATCATGATAACGATAAACATGATGTTTTTAGACATATCGTTTGTCATTTTACCTCTCTTTAAAAAAATTGTTATTTGTGAGATTATCTTGTCTCTCATGATCCGAAGAGGGCGCTGTTTCGACTTACAGTTTCCCTTACCCTTCAGTTGTTTTTGTTATAAAAGTTTCGATAGTGGTCTTTGCTCACCCTCAAAATACTTTTCTCAAGAGACAGAAAATTTTCACATTAAGAGTGTGTTACATGAAAATGGCAATTTTAAGTTGTATTTTTCTCTCAAGATGGCAATATCCATCACTGTAAGAAATAATATTTTTTATGAAATGGGATTAAAGCTCAATATAACTTGCTTAGAATTTTCTCTTTAAGAACAGGTAAGT
Organism: Bartonella jaculi; assembly: GCF_039543045.1. Classification (NCBI taxonomy): domain Bacteria; kingdom Pseudomonadati; phylum Pseudomonadota; class Alphaproteobacteria; order Hyphomicrobiales; family Bartonellaceae; genus Bartonella; species Bartonella jaculi. The sequence continues at coordinate 25,074 of NZ_BAABIZ010000008.1, read as the reverse complement.
TGTTGATAAATAAGCAAAATGGAAGAGAAGAATGAATTTTTTAAGTGAAATTTTTAAGCGAATGTCATTTAAATGGATCATTATTATTTACATTATGGGTTCTCTATTATGGGGGGTAAGCCAATATAAAGATAAAATAGAGTTGGGGGTTCTTAAGACATTTACGACACGAGATATCCAAGATATTGTTGATATGCGTTTGGAAGAAAAAAAGCCAAGGGAACCAATAGAAAAACAGCGATTAGCAAAAAATGAACCAGCTCTTTATATGCAGAATATGCAGAAGAGTGTTTCATTGAACGATGTTGCTGTTTTTCATGGTATGGCATCTGTTACCAGTGGTGTTACATTTAAATTGCTTACTCCTGTTGCACAATCTTGGCGTAAACATGTGACACACAATATTCATCTCTATGGTGTGGATACTTGTGCACCGCGTCAAAAAGCAAAATTAAACGATCAAGAATGGCCTTGTGGTGCGGTTACAACGGCCTGGTTGGTCACCAAAACACTTGGTCAGAATTTATCTTGTAAGCAGGCTCTTGTGCACAATGGTGTTTCTTATGCACAATGTTTTATTCAAGGGGTTGATTTAGCTGAAGTCGGTCTTGCAGAGGGTATGTTGGTGCTCTCAAAAGAGAGTAAAAATCCTGTTCCAACACAGTATCGTCATGCTGAAGAAACAGCCCGCAACAACAAAGTTGGTCTTTGGTCAAGTGATTTTACTGAACCTTCACAATGGCGGCGAGATAATGGATCTTACAATCCCTTTGCAAGCTTATGATGGGCTTTGCTGATATCTTCATTTGATGTTTATAGCGAAAACCTTGTAAATAAAATTGGAACTGGGAACAGAAATTTTGCGTACGCTTTTTCATAGAGGTTTGCTTATTGTGCTTGTGCACCCATTTCCCAAATATGTGTGCTTGCAAAACAGTCTCTCTGTTTTTATTGGTACGTTTCATGAAAAAAGGGAAAATAATTGGTTTGCTACAAGCGTTGTATCACATGATAATTTGAAGGTATGGTTTTACCTTTTTTATAAAAATTGATGATTATCAATGGCTTTGCGATCTATAATGCTTCATTAAAAGAAGAGAGATAGGGTAAAACGCTACAGAAATGGAATTTCTCTGGTGAAGTTGATAAATAAAGGTCAAAATAAACAAACTAAAAAATGCACCGAGGTTCTCTTAATTCCCCAATGATAAGCCAACAAAATTTTCGTTTTTGCAGATATTTTTTACTCCAAATTGGTGAGGCGCAAAATATAACTTTAAAAATTTATAGCAAATGTCAAGTATTTAGAGCAGATACGTCAGTGTTGTATATCATTTTAAATATGGGATGAAGGCGTTTAAACGAGGTGATGGCGTTTATAAAGAGGGAATGGTGGCTGAGACTCTTGAAGTAGGGAAGGTGAGCCAAGACAAATTGGGGGCGTTGGCTTATTGCTTGTCAACTAGCTGGTTTTATTCAAGAATTCGTTCCATTATGGGGGTGGAAGCCCATCTTTTTATCCTATTGCTAGAATACAGTAAAACTAGCTTTATTTCATGAAAGATAAGATTTTATCGGAGTAAAAAAGTAATCAGCAATTTGCTTTTGAAATGGAACAGTGTGTAGAGCGTGTAACGCAATGTTTTGCTGTTTTCATCATTGGCTGCAGAGTTATATGCAATTCTGGTAATTTTTACTGCGGTCGAATGCTTCATAATGATGAAGATAGCATTAGGGGCTTTTGGTTTTAATGTTGGTATTTTTGTAGCTGAATATCGAGAGTTTAAGCAAAAATTTCAGAGAAATATTGGTAGCTTAAAAAAGATGAAGTGCAGCGTTGTTTTCGGGGCAAATTAAAGCATCTTTTGAAGATGATAATCCGTACCATACGTTTCTCTGTTTTGTCTAAAATGCAAAAAAAATTTTATAAGTGGTGAGCCAATACAAATTTCCTTTGATAAATGCTAAGTTTGAAAACTATCGCTATAAAGTCCCCTAAAAGCATAGGAAAACGCTCAGAGATGTCCATAAACACGATGTAGAGTGTACAAGACAGAATTATCGGAGCAGATAGAGTTGATGAAAGATTTGCAATAGTTTTATCCCGTTATATTTACAAGATAATGGTTTTATCCCGTTATATTTACAAGATATTGAGAAGGGAACACTTTCTATAGCACCTATCTTGGTAAAGATAGGACATTTTCAAATGCTATTCCATGTCTGTTCTCTCAAATTTTTACAAATATAATCACTTCTGATTTATTTTGATTTATTTCCAATAGTTCTTTCATTTTCAGCTCGTCCTCTCGCTTCATTTTCAGCTCGTCGCTTTTTAGGTTCAGCTTTCCGTTTTTCATATTTAGCTTGTTCTTTAGTCTCGCGTGCAGTCATCTTTTTTTAAGTCATCTATTGCTTCATGAGCTCTCTCTGGAGCTTTTTTCCGATATTTCTTCAAGTTTAGCTGCTGCTCATCGTGCATTTTCATAATTTTTTGAACTCCCTGTCCATCTACACTTCACTGCCCATGCGTCGAGTAATTTTTTATCTTTTTTTAATGCTGCTATGCTATAGGTTTTTTCGCAATCAGCAGTGGTAATTCTAGTGTAAAGCAGCAGTATTGTGATAAGGAGTTTCTGGAAAATAAGTTTTGTAAAGCACGAAACTCAGTAAACTGATTGCTTATTTTTGAATATTGTCCTCTAAACATTCATATACATTCATAAAATGGGCATATAGCTGAAAAAAGAATGAGCGCCTCTGCTTCATTGTCATATTTTCTTTCTTTCGCATAAAATAAACAAGAAATAATGCCTCATTTAGAACCATTATACGCGCAATTCTATGAAAAAAAGATAGTTGTCTGTCCAAATGCTCTACAGGAAACACAAGCTCATGCTTGTATAACACATCCTCGTATATTCTTAATCCGTCCGCGCATATTCAAAGGACGATGAAGTGTGTGGGGGCGATTTTTGACATTTTTTTAGTGTGTGTAGTGGAGAGAATATAACTGTGTTTTGTCTCAATTTTCGTCGTTTTTGTTGCCTTTATAAAAACCAAATTATCCGTTGGCTTCCCCCATATTCCTTAATGCAAGACACATATCCTCGTTCATATTTTAGTATATTTAATATTTACAAATAGATAGCAGAAATGAAACAGATAACTCTTATAAAACAACTAAAAATCCATTTTTGCGAGAGCAAAGACGCTTTATCAAAATCCGCTCTTGTGTTGAACAGCTTGATTTTACAATTGGTTACCGCCCAAAAATGCATGTATTGTTTGCTTTCTCATCTCTTTGAGAGCAGCCTCGTTATGAGGCATATCTGAAAGCTTTAAAGGTGATCTAGTACGTAATAATGACAGCCAACAAATGATAATAATAATCATAACATAACGGACAGAACTGCTTACAGCATTGATTTGTGTATTTTGGTGCTTGATATCATGCGCTTAGGTAAAAAGTAAGCAACGTCATAAAAGGACAAAAAAATGCGCGGATAAACATCAAACAGATAAAATCAGATGTAGCAACTCAACTCTTTGCGTAACATAATCGTCTTCTTTTTTCTTTTCGCAAAAAGATATGCCGGTACAATAGCATTAACTTTCACACACATCATCCAACATTTATCTCGTAACCACAATGTCATTGATCTGTTTATTTTAGGATTACAATCCCATACCTAACGTATAGAATTCAGATGTTTGAAAATATGCAAATGTGCAAAGCAAGTTTAGCACAGTGTGTGAAATACGACACAACCAATTACGGTTTCTCTGTATTGCCTTTGTTTCTTCGAAAGATAGATTAAATCTCTAAAATTTTCATCATAGATCAGTTTTTACACTTTTCCGTATTTCTGTGAAAGTAATTCACGCACTTCGTCTGCCATTTTTGTTCCGCGACTGGCGCAACTCATTTTAATCAAGCGATGCAAACTTTCCGGCACATCAATGGTAAGACGCTTCATACATTGATCCATACTGCCTTTGCGGCTTTCTACCCATGCATCAACCGTTACAGGAATTGATTTATTGGTTGGTTTTGTACCAATCTTAATTTTTTTACTCATTTTGCTAACTCCTTAATTTCCGCTGCAACAGCTTCAATCTCTGCTGCTGCTGGTCCTTGCTCGTTGATTTCATAGACTGCTCTTCCTTGTGCTGTTGCTTCTGCAAATATCACACGCTGTGCAACGCTAGCCGAAAGGACATGCACCGGATATACTGCAAGGGCTTCGCCTACATCACGCCCTATCGCTGTATTGACTATTTTACGGTTAATGACAAAAGCAGCTTTCAGATTTTCTTTATAGACGCGTGCTTCGTCAATAAGCTTTACGATTCCATCGGCTGCCCAAATATCATAGGGACTGGGTTGCACGGGAATAAGCACGAAATCCGAAGCCATAAGAGCACTGCGCGCAAGATCCGTCACACGTGGTGGACCATCAATAATGATATAATCGTAATTATGACCAATTTGTCTAATTTCTTTGTGAATTGTTGCGCGTGGCAAACCGACAACTGGAAATAAAGGAGCATTTTCACGCGCAGCCGCCCAATCTAATGCACTCCCTTGCGGATCACCATCAATAAGCAATACCCGTGCTCCAGCGCGTGCAAAGCTGGCTGCAAGATTCACACTCAATGTGGTTTTTCCGACCCCACCTTTTTGATTCAAGAGTCCAATGATCATTAATTACGCCTTTTAGCTTTATCGTTTTTACGATTATACAGAAAATAACAAAGTATACAAGAATCATCTCATAGGCTTAAAGCAATAACCACTCCCATTTCACGATAAAAGTGGCAACATGTACCAACCACATTGAACGCTTGGAGAGCACTCCACCTTCTCAGTTGTTGATACAAGCAATTATAAGCGAAAAAGTTGTTCCATCTCATTGAGAATATACACTTCATTTATGAATGATCGTTTGTTGTTTTACATATGAATGAGGATAGCAAATACAAAAAGTTTTTCTCACTTCGCTCCTTTGATTGAAGATCATAAAAACCTTTTTTGTACGTCATGAGAGAAACAATGTTTGTGTAAAAAACATTTGGGAAAGAACTCTATGGCTTCTTATGAGCCATTTGCATGTAAGAACAAGTGTAACATGAGAAGCCGAGAAAGAGAATGAAAATGCTAGCTTACACACTTCCTAAGTGTAAAGAGGGTAATGGCCAATGATCTTGCGCTATACGTTTCATATGGGCGTTACTAAGGAGAGGAGATTAGCAGCAAGGTGGGATGTCCCTTTTAAAACAACTACCTGAATGTGTAAGCACAATGGTGTGTTGTCTTGCTAATTCACGGGCTTTTTTTAAGAGACATGTCTTAAGGCACCCAAGCCCATTTCACGACACCGCCCTTGAATGGTATAACGATAAAGCCATTGAGCACCTCCATCTTTACGCTTATGAAGAAGCAAGCCGGCACCATCATACTATTTACCAGCCTCCAATGTTGCTACAGCCCTTGCATTAAGACGGTTCATAAGAGGCATTTTTACTCCTTTCTTTAACAATTTTACCCACACGCCAACCCCGCTTATGATGTGCAAGCAAGTGATTTCAATTGATTCAATATGAGATGATTTGTGATAAGAAAATCTTACTCTATTCGGGGTTATGATTCAAGTTGAAAAACGATGATTTATTATTATAAATCAATGTGTTGTCTTTGTGAGGAACGTTTCTTCCATTTAAAAATGCGAAAAGCAAAAAGAAGACACTGCGCAATCTCCATGAGATAGGGTATTCTCTCTAAGAGCTATGAATTAAAAATCATGTTTCTAGATCCCACGAATAACGCCTTTGAGGAAAAACTGAGCAAATACAATCAAAGAAAGTTAAAAGAATTTTTTAGAAATAGATAACCTTTCTTGTTTCAGCAGCATCAACATCTCCTCTTTCGTAAAAACCAACTTTCCATAATCACGCGCACGCAACCTATCAAGCATTGCCAACAGAAGCAGAGAAAAAATAACCTAAGACCAGAACAATAAAACAAGTCTTAGTGGATAAGATGTCTTGCATAACACAATCATATTTTCTCATCTAAGTCTATTTCTCTCGACAGAGGGAGCATTTCTGTTAAAACGTTTGCTTTAAAATTTCACATTCATCATTGATTATCCTTTTGGATAGCAAATAAGAGCAGATCATGAAGAGAGACCTTATCGGAGATGAACAAGGATGAACTTGCAACAAATTGAACCTGACATTTTTATCAGTGCTCAAATCAGTGTGGAAAACATCCCAACATTGGTGCAGGCTGGTTTTAAAACGATCGTTTGTAACCGCCCCGATCAAGAAGAGCCGCATCAACCTGATTTTTCTCTCATAAAAGCGGTAGCACAAAAATATGGAATAAAAGCCCACTATATTCCCATTGCGCCCCCTACCATAGAAAAATCAGATATTGAAACCATGCAAACAATTTTAAAAACAGCAGAAAAACCTCTTCTCGCCTATTGTTACAAAGGGACACGCTCGATGCATCTTTACCGTCTCGCGTGCCTTTAATCACGTGTTTTTAATCAGTTGTCTTAACCAACCAGCAAGAAACAAATGATAAACTTCTGAACTATAAGATTTCAGAAGGTTATGAAAAAGCAAATGGTAAGACAATGATTAAATCAGATCTCCAGACATTTGATTCTCCTACCCAAAAACGGAAAAACCATATAGTGCATGATGTTTTGGAATATATTTTTTTAATCATTGTCAGTTTAAGTGCTCTTTTTTCTGCTCTCATATCTTTTTCAGATCACCTTAAGGCATATTTTTAAAAGTAAGCAACCTATCTAATTCTGACAATGGTTGTGCTGCCATCAAAATTTCTCTTGCTGCTTTTTCATCGCGTTGCATTTGTGCAATCAGAGGCTCAAGTCCATCAAATTTTTCTTGTTTTCGCAAAAACTTTAAGAAAGAAACGGTGCAGCTTTCCCCATAAAGGTCATCGTTAAAATCAAACAAATAGGTTTCCAGCAGCGGTGCCCCATCTTTAACCACCGTTGGACGACAACCAAAACTTGCAACTCCATCATATAAAACACCGTTAGCACGACGCAACCTTACCGCATAAACACCATGTGCCAAACTGGTTTGAGGAGGTAAGATTTGATTAGCAGTAGGAAATCCCAAAAGCCGGCCAAGTTTTTCGCCTTGGATGATATTGGAACGGACCCGATAATGATACCCTAACAAATGGGCTGCTTGTGCCACCTGACCTTGTGAAAGAAGCTGACGAATAAAGCTAGAAGAAATAAGCAGTTGTTGTGGATCTTGTGGGTTACATACGCAGGAAATTTGAACAACCTCAAACCCATATGTTTTTCCCCTTTCACAAAGAAGACGTGAATTTCCACTTTTGTGATGACCAAATTGAAAATTTTCACCCGTTACCACAACTGAAACATCAAAGGCTTGTTTTAAAATGAGGGTGATAAATTTATCTGCTGAAAGAGCAGCAAAATGCGCATCAAAAGGTTGTTCAATCACACCATTAAATCCAAGAATTTTAAAAATTTCAGCTTTTTCAGCAGCCTCTGTCAAACGATCGACAGGAGTTGAGGCACCAAAAAAACTTCTTGGATGCGGTTCAAAGGTTAAAACAACAGCAGGCTTATTTCTTATACGCGCTAAATCAAGCGCTTTTTGGAGCACTACCTGATGTCCACAATGAACACCATCAAAATTTCCAAGTGCTAACACTGCTCCCCGCCAGGCCAAAGGAAGCATATGAATCCCCCGAAGACGCAAAAAATCAGACATTACTGAAGTGCCCACATTATCGCTTGTGGCTTATAGCCATGGCGTTCAATAAAAGAGTGCAAAGCTTGCTTATCTATCACACCGTTTTGCATATAATCATAACGATGAATCCCCCCCATAATATAAAGAACATCAAGACCAAAATGGATTGCACCCTTAACATCGGTCAAAAGGCCATCGCCAATAGCTAAAACCTGACTTTTTTCCACTGTTCCGCGAATTTTTTGAAGTTTTTCAAAGGCACACTCATAAATAGGTGCATAGGGTTTTCCGGCAATGCGCACCTCGCCTCCTAATTGTTGGTAAAGACGCGCTAGTGCTCCAGCACACCAAAATTCCTGATTTCCATAATGTACAATCACATCTGGATTGGCACAAATAAACGGCAAATTGCGCGCCCGCATACGGTGAAACATATCCGCGTAAGCAGACGGTTCTTCAGCAAGATCTTCGAGAAAACCACTACAAACCACAACAGAGGCTTCCCATTCCTCAACCAGTTCACAATCTAACCCTTCAAACAACATTAAATCACGTTGCTGTCCAATGAAAAAAACTTTACGCGGTGCAGAACGAATGAGATCGCGCGTGACATCCCCTGAAGTGATAAGGGCATCATAATAAGCGCTATCAACATTCATGCTTTGTAATTGAGCAACAACATCTTCGCCTGGGCGAGGTGAATTGGTCAAGAAAATGACCTGTTTTCCCAGCTGTCGAATTTTGTGCAACACTTTCAATGCCGGTTCAAAGGCGTGTACACCGTTATGCACAACACCCCAAACATCACAAAAAACAGCATCGTAATGTGCTATAATATTATCAATATGGGTAAGTTCATTCATGTTGCACCTGCTTATATGTTTGCCATTTATCAAACTGTCTTTTACTGTGAAACTACTTATCGAAAGAGTATTCTTCTGTCATCTGCTTTCTCAACACTCTCTTTTTTCTCTCTAACTTCTCAAACTTTAATACAGAAGAGCATTTTTTCTGTATGAACACTTTTGATCAGCAAATACGATCTCAGTGATACATTAGAAAAGCATGAATTATAAAAAATATTGTTTTATAATTTATTGATTTTTTTATATTTTTTCTGATGCCTGCATTGTGAGAAATAATTTTGGGGGGATTCATTTATGAAATACAAATAGAGAGCAATCTTTGCAATCGCTTTTGTCTTTTCTTGTTGTTTAAATTTCAATTTTTATGCTGGAAAGAAAGCTTCTGCTTATATTCAACAACATAAGATACAACCAAGAGGAGAAGCATATCGTTCAAAAAATATGATATTCCTCAACAAGCTTGATGTTTCTGTACAGTGAATTAACAAAAGTCTTGATGACGGACAATGGGCTTATTATCCTCAATCTTATATTCCTTTAGGGATATTAATCTTTTCTATAGCATCTCAAGCTCGGCTTTAGGAAACCGACGGTTGTGTAACATATCGCGTAAAGAATGATAACATTCTTATAAAATTTTAATGGTACAATCTATTTTGGAGAGCAACTGCATCCAACCAAGATTATTATTTTTCAAAATCAGGTGGTGTGGGGGATAATATATTAATGACTTGGACTCTAGACAGAAAGGTTCCCATAAAAAATTATATTGCTCTTATAATGGCTGATCTGCAAGCATGGCGTTTAGACTATAGGCGACCCCTTATGCATTGAAGAACAGAGAAGCATGGCTAATAATAAAGAAAATATACTCTTTTTGTACCATAATGTAAAAGCATCATTCTCTGATGAATATTTTTTTTGCAAAATAAAAGATTGGATTTTTGAAATTACTCCACACGAGTGCATTGCTTTTAAAGCCTTAAAGCATGCCATAGATTGCACAAGATCGTTTAATATTTTAGACTGTCTTTTCAAATACTCTTTTATTATGGAAGCGTATTATGAAACAAAAAAAGCCATTCAATGATAGGTTTTTAATGTTTTTTTAACAAAAGTCTTTCTCTATGCTTCAAAGAGTTGGCAATTCACTTTCTTTCTTCAGTGTTTCACGCTCTTTGGGGGCAATGGGATTATAAATGCCATGCTCTCTTCTCCATTTTTCTTGCTGGTAGAATTTGGCTAGACCACAGTCCATTTGGTGCTTTTTAAGCAGAAGATTGTAAGCTTTTATAATTTGCTGGTGAGAAAAAATGATGCTGATCTTTTGTTATGGTTTCTGCAAGCTTCAAGCCGTGCAAGGTCAACCCCAACAACAAAACACTGCGCATAACCAACCTGTTGAATGACACGCGTTTGCCGATAAGTAGTGTTTTTATCGATTGTTTTTGACTTAAAGCAAAACCGTGACAAAAGCAAAACCGTGACAAAAGCACCGCATGGGCACTTAATCCCATTGCGTGAGGCAAATTGCCGTGTTTTATAGGTTTTAATGTCTATAATCGGATATTGCCGAACAATTCTTTTTCTCCACCTCTCGTTTATGCGGCTTTATCTGCTGGTATGATCATTTTAAAAGGAATACAGCTTGTTACCTGTACCGTATGAATAGAACCGGTACATTTTCTTCAGAGAATTGCACTCATAATGATTTTGAATGCGCTATTATTTCTTGTTTATTTCATATTAAAGAACGAAAATATTACAATTAAACAGTAGCGCTCCTTCTTTTTTTCAGCTATACGCCCATTTTATTAATTTATATTAATGTTTAGAGGGGGGGATGCTCAAAAATAAGCAATCAGTTTACTGAGATTCGTGCTTTACAAAATTATTTTTCCAGAAAATCCTTATCACAACGCTATTTCTTTGCGCTGGGCTTATCACTACTGGGTGCGAAAAAAACTATAGCGTAACAGAATTTAAAAAATTGTGCTCAAACTTTGTAAATCTGAAAGACAGAAGGGGAATTAAATCATGAATAAAATCATTATCACAACACTGCTGCTTTGCACGGGTCTTTTCGTTGTTGGTTGTGAAAAGACCTACAGCGTCGAAGAGTTTAAGAAAGACGAAAAATTATATGAGGAATGGGCAAAAAAATGTGAAAAAGAAGATTCACCTCTAAAATCATCTCAAAATTGTAAAAACCTCCGACAAGCGTATCTGGAACTTTTTATGGGACGCTAATTGTGCCCAAACTTTGTAAATCTGAAAGACAGAAGGGGAATTAAGTTATGAATAAAGTTATTATCACAACACTGCTGCTTTGTACTGGACTTGGTGTTGCTGGTTGCGAAAAGACCTACAGCGTAGAAGAGTTTAAGAAAGATCCCAAATTACTCCAGCAGTGGAAAGAGAAATGTTTTATTTCAGGGGAGTTTGATTCAAAAAATTGTAAAAACGCAGAGCAAGCTGAACGTGAAACCCGTAAAAACGGTTGGCCTGGGTAGAGCTTTATAAATGACGATAAGCAAAAAACTGAAAAGAAAAGGAGGGGAATTCAATTATGAAAAAAGTTATTATCACAACATTGCTGCTTTGCACAGGTCTTTTGGTTGTTGGTTGTGAAAAAACTACAGCGTAGAAGACTTTAAGAAAGATCCCAAATTACTCGAAGAGTGGATAAAAAAATGTGACAAGGAAAAATTACCTATTTCACCTCTAAAATCATCTCAAAATTGTAAAAACCTCCGACAAGCGTATCTGGAACTTTTTATGGGACGCTAAATTGTGCCCAAACTTTGTAAATCTGAAAGACAGAAGGGGAATTAAATCATGAATAAAGTCATTATTACAACACTGCTGCTTTGCACGGGTCTTTTCATTGCTGGTTGTGAAAAAAACTACAGCATAGAAGATTTTAAGAAAGATCCAAAATTACGCCTCGAATGGGAAAAAAAGTGTTTCTTAGGTGGCCCATCTTTACAGGCATCTAAAAATTGTGAGAATGTAGCAAAAGCGGGTATGCAACTTTTTTTTGGAGGTTAAAAGTTGTGTTCAGTCTTCGTAAATTTGGAAGACAGAAGGGGAGTTTATTCATGAACAAAGTCATTATCACAACACTGCTGCTTTGTACGGGTCTTTTCATTGCCGGTTGTGAAAAAACTACAGCGTAGAAGATTTTAAGAAAGATCCAAAATTACTCAAAGAGTGGATAAAAAATGTGACAAGGAAAAATTACCTATTTTACCTATGAAGTCATCTCAAAATTGTCAAAACTTGCTAACAGCTGCCCGTGAAATTGTGTTAGAGGGTTTTGAAAAGGCATTAAAGGAATAGAGTTTAAAGTCTTATGAATTTGAGAGATAGCAGGACAGCAGTGAAGTTATAAACAAAAGTAATTGTGACAATATTGTTTTTTACTCTCTTGCAAGGGAGAGTGAATTTTATCTTGAACATCAAAGATGCTTCTTTCAGTAAATGGAAACCTCCTCTTTGATGAGGTTTTCTCTTTTCATGGAACAGAGCATATCACGTCACATGCAACAGGCTGGATTGGGGGTATGTCCCTATGGTTTTCATTCGAGTTTAGCAAGTTGGTTCGCAGAAATAACCAATACCCCTTATGAGGATGCTGAAATTGAGGATGAGAGAACAGCAGAACAGGTTTTTATCATACAGTTTCTTTAAAGAGTATTGTGTTTTTATTGACGCAAAGATTTCACAGCGTTTACGCGTGAAGATAGGCTTGTATTTAAAATATGTGTACAAGGTGCATGACACTTATACACCTTATGAAAAGCTAACAAAGTTTGGGGTTTGTTGTGTTCTGCTTGTCAATAGAAAGTGGGAGAGGGTAAGGTTATTTTAAAAAGGATCATGACGATTTAAAAGGGCATGAAAACATTGCGTGTGATAAAAATAAAGATTAACACAAGAATAGTTAGACGCGACAGCTGGAATTGGTGCATGAGTGATCTGCTGTGTTAAAGTTCTTTTTGGGTCTTATGAGAATTTGAGGTGCTTATTTGGGCAGCTCACCAAAAAGCCGAGAGAGTATGCCTCGTGCATCTCTATTACGAGTGCTAAGACAACAAAAGCATTGATGCTGACAATCAACGTTGAATAAAGCATAGCAGTTTTGATAAGATCAGCCATAAGAACTTCTTTTTTGTTCTTTGTGGTATCAGTTTTATGAATAACATAATGGTACAGTATGTAATATATGCTGATACAATACATTCGGCAAGTTTAAAATCCTTCTTTAATCTTATGAGAAATTAAGACACTTTGGCACTGTGGGGCATGAAACAGGTGAAAGATTTATTGTGTTTATTTATTTTTTTCAGTGTGTAGGCATCGTATACAAAAACGCTTTTTATACAAGTCTTCTGATTGATTTTATGCAGTAACAAAATTAGCTAAAGCTGCTTATGAAGGCGTACCTAAAAAATCATTTATGATTATTGCAAGAGAAGAGCAACAGTATAGTGCGGTCCTGAGTGTTGGGAGTTAAGTTCGTTTTTTCGACAAAAGCTTTGTTTTGTAGAGGAAATTATCATTCCTATGATTTCTTTTTCCTGTGGGGAGCTAGTATGAAGGAGTGATTGAAAGAGGTATGGATTAAAAATTATGGGGCTTTACATTTTTATAAACTCTTGAAAGAGTTTAAAAAATCCTATACTATGAATAGTTAATGCAAAGAAAAGCGAATGATAATTGAAAAAAGGAAATCTGTGGCTGTTTAGCTGTTTTTAGGTGTCTTTTTTGATGTTGTCGTGTGGTCAATCTATTCAGAGGAGTATTCTTCTTGGGGTTTGTGCACAATACTGTATCTATGCAGAATAGAGCACGTGAGGAAGAGTAAATCTTTCTGGATTGGTGCAAACTGATCCTATGGTATGCCAAATGGCATGCAGGATCAGGAGGCATGTGAAATCAAAAGTTATGGAGGGTAAAATGCCGAAATCTTTAAAAAAATTAGATCTTTAGATACCACAAACTTTTGTTAAGCTTATGTGGGAGCAAGCGGATTGTTGTTTTTTGTCGAAGATTGAAAATTCGTGATATCCGCTGCGGATTGGTTTGAGGATTTGTGGCGTTTTATGGAATTGGTATCGCGCCAAGGGCGGTTTTGAGCAAAAATAAAAATATGCTTTCATACAATCTGTCGAAAGCTAAACAGATATACGCTTTTAAGGATCGTCGTGCTGTTGTCGGTACAATAATTGCACAATGAACTCAATCGAGTGTATCAGCATGAAGAAAGGCTGTTTAATCTCTCTCATTTGAGATCAGGATTAGGCAATACTGTTGAAGAGGGGAATAAAAATGTCTGTAGTGCAATATGGTGATGATAGCTTTGCATCAAAAGCAAAAGTTCTTGATAATGACCTTATTGATCGTGAGTGGGCGATGACAAAATTTGTAGCTGCCGTTAAAGGGTTGGCACAAGTGATTGATTATGAAAGCAATATGCTAGAAAGCAGTGGTCTTCCAGATTATGAAGAAATAAATTTATGTAAAACACGTGGCTTACGTGATCTTAATAAATCTATGAGCGATATAAAACGCTACATGAATGAAGATATTGAGAGTGAGATCGAAAGCTTGTTATCAGATTTACAAGAAAAATTACGTCGTAATAGTGAATTGCTTCAAATTCATTTGGGTGCAGTGAACGATCTTTCAAAAGCTATGCAAGTCGCTACCTGCGCAAGAGAAACAGATATAAAGCTGTGATCCAATTTCAGTCAATATCGGGGATCCTATTAAAAAATTACCTAGAGTTGTGAATTTATTGAGCAGCTTCGGTTCTATACTCTTTGGTGTCACAATTTATGCGGTTTCGCGTTTCGCATTGCAAAAAAATCTGCTCCTTTATTGTGAGAGAGGCTGGTTTTTAATGAGAAAGCAATTCTTCTCTCCTTTTGGTTGATTGCGAGGACTTTGCCTTACAGAGAAAGGGCACCTTGCTTTTGTTTTCGAGTAGAGAGCTGGCTTCCTTCCTTCTTATGGAGAGCTTATCTTTTTTATGGGATATTTACTATAAAAAGTTGTTCCTTTGAAGGGGGGGAGTATTTTTCGTATTATTATAAATAAAATTTATAAGTGAATCATCGGTAGAGTGGAGAGCGATACTGCCCATGTTATACATTGGTAACAAATTGATTTATAATGACAATTCACTGTTTTGTATATTAAATGAGAGCCCCGAATATCGTAAGATTCTCTCATTTCAAATCTGCTTATCTTGAATCAATCAAAATCATTCCCTTGCATGTCAAAAGCGGTGCTGGCGTGTGGGTAAAAACTATACAAGACGTGTGGGTAAAAACTATACAAGAAAGGAGTAAAAACGGCTCTTATGAATCGTCTTAATGCAAGGGCTGTCGCAACATTGGAGGCTGGCAAATAGTATGATGGTGCCGGCTTGTTACTTCATAAGCGTAAAGATGGTGGTGCTCAATGGCTTTATCGTTATACCATTCACGGGCGCCGTCGCGAAATGGGCTTGGGTGGTTTGAGAGATGTCTCTTTAAAACAAGCGCGTGAATTGGCAACTGGGTAGCGCTCTGTTTTACGTAAAGGGTGTGACCCCATTCAAGAACGTGAAAAACAAAAGCGTGAGGCAATAAGCAATCTCCATTATTTAAAAGACATTGCTCTAGACACTTTTGAAAGTCGTAAAGCGGAATTAAAGAATGATGGGAAAGATGGAATCTGGTTTGCACCTTTACGACTTCATATTCTTCCCAAATTAGGCTGTCTGCCTGTTTCAGAGATTACACAAACAGAGATACACAATACCCTTGCTCCTATCTGGCATACAAAAGCTGGAGCTGCTCGGACAGCATTGATACGTTTTAATCTTTGTCTCAAACATGCGGCTGTCTTGGGTTTGGATGTTGATTTACAAGCAACAGAAAAAGCATGCGCGCTCTTAGGAAAACAACTCCATAAAACCACTAATAAACCAGCAATGGATTGGAGGGATGTGCCGGTTTTTTATAAAACACTTTGCAAAACAACAACCATAACACAATTGGCTTTGCGTCTACTTATCCTTACAGAGGTTCTGTACATATCCTTTGTGTCATATTCATAAAGATCAAATTGAAGGTGATATATGGACAATTCCTGCTGAGAATATGAAAGGAAGGCGTGATGCTACAACAGAATTTCGTGTCCCCTTATCCACAGAAGTATTAGAAATTTTGAAACAAGCGCGTCTGCTTTCTCGCAATGATTTCTTTTTTCTGCAAGAGGTTGTGGTCCCCTTGCTGATGGCTGTATGCCACATTACATTAGATGGATATTTTTTAAATATTATCAGCAAAGTATTAATTTATAATGATAGTTTACCTTTGGCATTTTGAATAAGAACTCTGAATGTCGTAAGATTTTTTTATTTCAAAGCTGTTTTATATTGAATCAATAAAGACTATTCATTCACACGTCACAAGTGGGATTGGTTTGCGGATAAAAATATTGAAGAAAACAGTAAAGGTGCTTCTCATAAACTGTGTCATGCAGGATTCTCATAAGGGGTGTTCGGTTATTTCTACTTGCCAATTCCCTAAACGAGAGAAAAAACATGGGGGTCTTATCAAAGCATGTGATGTAAAATTATCACTTGGAATAAATTATAAAATATTTTCATTTTACTTTGTTTTTCCAAATTGGAGAGAGATCTCTTTTGTGACTAAATTTGATGAGGTCACTAAACTTTGTGGGGTGCTAAATTTTTTACGGAAATGTGCATCGGCTTGTGAAGCTTGAGAGGAACTTGGCTATGGTCATTGCTATATCAGATTATTTTTAACATTTTTGTATCAAAATTTTTGTTGAGAGATGGAGATTTCATAAAAAAGGCAGCGCGTTGCACTGCCTGTTAGCAAAATTGTATATTGGTTTTGTTTAAAAACGATAGCGTACTCCACCGGAAAAACTGGTTCCAGATACACCGGCTTTTTGGAGTTTCTTCCGATGGCTAATATCACCATGGAGTGCGATATTGTGAGAGAGGTATGCATTGACACCAATGCCACCCTCAATTGAAGATCCGCTAGGATCAAGATGAAAAGTATCCCCTATTTGTATTGTCTTACCGTCACCAAAAGTTCTGAGTAGATTCAGTTTTCCATAGAAGGAAACAGCCTTATCTTCTTCAGTGGAGGAGAGATTTTTTGTCAAACGTCCACCAATACGTACCAACCATTGATGTGGATTGTTCATATCCACTTCAAAACCATCGGCATCTGAGATCATATTAAACATAAGATTTTGATAAACAAGTTGCGCTTGTGGTTCAAACATCAGCCCCGTAGAACCGGTTGCTAATTTTTGACCAATGGTAGCAGATACACTTAGTGTTTCAGTACCGTCCAATTTTGCGGCATTTCCAATAAGAGCCGTGGTAATATCCCCCTTCAGTTTCCCATAGGAAAGGAGTGTGTTCACATATAGACCATTGCTATGTTGAATGCCGCTATAAGCAGTGAGTAACCATTTATCAAGCGTAGTCTTTTCAGAATCTTCCATTTCATTTGGAGTAAAAGAAAGTTTTCCATATGTTCCTAAAAGACCAAAATGTGTACTGATATCTTTACCTTCCAGCGCAGCCAATATGACACCTAGTTGTAAAGCATTGTAGTTTACATCAGCACCGTAGCCATAGTGCAGTGGATCACGGTTGGAAAATAAGGTGACTTTTTCACCATAGGTGGATAAGAAGACGCCGCTCTTTTTATTATCCTCTGCTCCAAACACTGTTGTGCGCATATTGTCTAACAACATGTTTTGATTGTTTACATCCGCAAAGCCAGCAGAAAACAAAGCATTGGGCATAACCAAATAGTTTGCGACCTGTGGCAAAAGCGCTCTAACCTTCTTATCATCATCAACATAGGCATTCTGCAAACGAAAATCCCAAAAATGACTATCCTTCTGACCAAAGAGATTCTGGCTTGCATGAGAAGTCCCTGGCGCATAGGCAGTGAGTACGTACTTATAAGGAGAACCACCCATTGTCATATAATCTCCCGCTAATTTGAAAGAATTTTCGTTCGCTGTTCCAGAAACTTGAATAAGCGAAATCCCACGTGTTGATGCAGGAGCAGAGGCCATATGTTCTTCCCAAACAATAGCTCTGCCGGTTCTTTTTTTATCCTTTTCCTGTTCGTGAAGATTGATGTGAACTAGGGTGGTCCCTGATACATCACCACCAATCACAAGGCGATCGGTTTCTTGTTCCATTACCGGAGAATGATCATTCCACTTAGTGTTTAAATAAATCTCTGCATTTCCTGTTGCACTATAAACTGTTGTGGTATTTTGCGCTCTGTCTCCTTGCTGCGATTTAGAGCCTACAAATAAGGTTTGATAATGTTTATCTGTGGGCTTGGCAAACACAATACTGCTATCTTGGAGATTAAGCATAGAAAGATGAGAGTATGATTTCTCATTCGCACCAAACTGTTCATAATCAGATGGATTTCTATCGTTATTCTCTGCTTTTTTATTAGATGTTAAAAGCCATGTTGCGTTGTTGCTGAGATTAAAAATGGTTACGTTATTTCCTTCTGTACTTACACGACCTCTTAAAATAGAGTGATCTGCATTTAAAGTAAGAGTATGCGGGGAAGTTTTAACATTTTCTTGTTCTTGATTTTTTACCAGCATAGCGGCATGAATTTCTGAATCTTTGAGATCAACTTCACCGGTTGCAGACGTTCCATAAATGCCAATACCAACACCATTTTCAACGAAAAGTTTCGTATTTGTAAGCATCACCTTACTGATAAGGTCTTTTTCTTGGTGCGCATCTTGCTCTTCGGGAGTAGCGTATATGCCGCGAAAAACGATACCAGAAGTTCCCCGGTCACCTGTAACATTCACTGTCGAATTTTTTAGGCTTATCGTACCGTTCATGTTTAACAAGCCAACCAATGGTGTTATCACAGTAATATCCGTTGCATGAATATTTCCATTCTCTGACGCACTCAATGCGATAAAGTCTGATGAAACTGCCCCTCCTATTAGCTTTATTATTGCATTTTCTCCTTGTGCATCTACGGCAACAAATTTATCGTAAATTTTAGTATTATGCTGCGTTACAGTTTCACCCCCGCGCGCTTCAAGTGCCGAATTGACATCCTCAATTTTAATCGGTTTTTCAGGCAGTTGAGGCACTGCCTCAGCTATTGCTGGTTTCGCCGGTGCTGGCGGCATCGGTGCTGGTGGTATTGGTGCTGGTAGCATCAGTGGTGGTGCGGGCTCTGCAGATGTTGGCCCTGTGGAGAGAGGAGGAGGAGATGATACTTCTTCGGTTGTGGAATTGGGAGAAGGGGAGACTACAGTTGGGCGTCTTCTCGATTTAGCTTTTGTTGTGTCTGTTGTAGGGTTTTCAAGTGAAGAATCTCCCGAGAGAGGCTGCAATGTATTCGCATTAAGGGGATAAGAGAAAAAGAGAATTCCAGAAACGGTGTATAGTAAGAGGCTTTTTTTCATATAGCTATATTCCTCGGTATTCATTTCCCCTCTTTGATAAAAATGAAACCTTTAACTCGTTTTGTTGTTTTTTTAGGTGACAAAACAAAACATATAAGGCGCTCCTTACATTTCAAGATATCGATCAAAGTATTTTTAAAAACGATAACGCATTCCAACGGAGACATATATTCCAGAGACGCCGACTTTTTTGAGTTTATGCTGATAACTGACATCAGTATGAAACCCGATATTTTGCGATAAGTGCGCGTTAATACCCAAACCACCCTCAAGAGAAGTTCCTATAGAAGCAAGCTGAAAACCCTCACCAATCTGCATAGTTTTCTCGTTATCAAAGGCTTTAATAAAATTCAGTTTACCATAAAAAGAAACGGCGTGACCTTTGTTTTGTGTTAAACGTCCGCCAATACGGAGCAACCATTGATAAAAATTACCCATGTTCACTTTAAAGCTCTCATCATCTGGGAGAGTGCTAAATATAAGATGCTGGTAAACAAGTTGTGCTTGCGGTTCAAGCGTTATTCTTTCAACACTGGTTGGCAATTTTTGACCAATGGTGATAGAGGCCCCCAATGTTCTTAGGTCATTTGCTTTTTTTGTATTTTTCGTGAGAGCGGTGGGGATATTGCTTTTAAAAATTCCGTAAGAGAGGAATGTATTTGCATAGATACCACTGTCATGCTGGATGTTTCCGTATGCGGTGAGTAACCATTTATCAAGCATATTCTTTTGAGAACCCTCTTTGTTTTTGGCAATGAAAACTAGTTTTCCGTATGTCCCCAAAAGACCAAAATCCATGCTGGTATTTTGATCTCCAAGCGTCAGTAGTGTAAAAGCTGCTTGTAATGCAACATAGCGAATATCTGCACCAGCGCTATCTTGTGGGGGATGAGGGTTAGAAGATAATGTGATCCTATTGCCATAAGTAGATAAGAAAATCCCTCGCTCTTTATTATCCTTTGGTTCAAACATTGTTATTCGCATATTGTCTAACAGCGTGTTTTGATTGTTCACATCAGCAAATCTGACGCAAACATCGCGTTACGCATCACCAAAGAGCTCGCCACTTGTGGTGTGAGAGCTTTTGCTTTATGATCAAGAGAGGCAGGCGATAAAGTTATGATTTCCTTATCGTCTACAAGCTTAGACGGTTTTTTTGGTATCCGCAGCAGTCTCAATCTTTGGGGACAAATTCATATGCGTTTCTGGTGATGCGTTAAAAGCAGTTTTCGTTGTTGAGGAAGTGATGTTAGTATTTGGATCAGCACTAACACTAAGTTGCAAATCTTTATTGATTTTACGTTGTTAAATAATTTCATCATCTGTTATCGGGAATGAATTTTCCTTATCCTCACGTTGTGGCACACTATGAGCAGAGTGGAATTCATTAACGGTACGTCCTTCTTCTGCCTTAGAGTGAATGGGAGACGGTTTATAGTCTTTGGGTGGAAGAGGAGACACAGGAGTTTCTCCTTCTCTCTCCACTTTTGTTATCGTACCGGTGTTCCAAGCATTCCTTAATTCTGCCCGTATGGTATCGGAAAGCGCCTTGTTTTGTCTTTGTAGGGCATTATCTACTGCTATTGCTTTGTGCAGCATGTTCGCTTTATTTTGCAGCTCACTCCAGCCGCGATTGTCTTGTGTTTCCCATTGTTTGCGCTTTGCATCAAGACGCTGTTGGTTATCAGCAGCAAGATTCAATGCGCTTTGTAAAAATAAGTAGCTGCATTGCTTTGTTGTTGTAAGAAGTCCTTTTCTGCTTTTAATTGGTTCTGATTGCGTTGGTCAAGCATTGCGTTGGCTAGCAGCATGTGTTCTACATTATGATTGTGTTGGGCAGCCATGGCACGAGCATGTATATCATCGCGTTCTTCACGTGACACGTTATTATGCTTATCAGAATTATAGCGACCGACACCTTGGAATTGTTTGTTCGTGCTATCTGCTATCTTCTGTAACCCCTCTCGAAGTTTCTTACTAAAGTATGAATTTTCTCTCATCATGCCACCAGAAGCCATGTTTTCAAGCTCTTCCGTTGTTGCTATTGGAATGCTCTTCAAAACCTCAAAATTGTATTGATTAGCTAAGGCGTTTGCATAGATGATATGGCCGAGTTTTTCTATCAGTTCGTTTTTATGTGCACCAGAGCCGTAGCGACCCGCACCACTGTAAAAGCTGCTAATGCGATTTCTCATCTCATTTAAATCATTTTGAATTGCTTCATTGAAATATGGATTCATTCCAACGATACCAAAAGAACTCGCCGTTCTATGGTGGTTTGTTTCGGCTTTGGGATTATTGATTAACTTCTTTGGGGGTTGTTGTGATTAAGCCTCTCAAGCGTATAGCGTGTTTGAGCATTTAAACCAGAGGCATTACTTGTATTCGTGAAGTTAAAATAAGAAAAAAACAAAGCACAAACGACCGTGCATAATAAATGCTTCTTATGCATAAAAGTTTTTCTGATATCTTTTTCTGATAAATTTAGTAACTTTTCGATGCATTGCGCTTTTTCATGATGCATAAACCATAAACAGCGCTGCTTACACCGCCGCGCTGCTTATAATTTCAAAAAGAGAGATCAAAGATCTCTAAAAACGGTACTGTATTCCACCAGAAAAATTAATTCCAGATGCGCCAGCTTTTTGAAGCTTGTGTTGGTAATTAACATTAGCATGGAGTACAGCATTTTGAGTGAGGTGCGCATTAACACCTAAACCACCTTCAATTGAAGTCCCCATAGAATCAAGGTGGAAAGTATCACCAATTTGTATTGTGCCATTATCACCAAAAGTTTTTATAATGTTCAGTTTACCATAGAAAGAGAGAGGGCAGCCTTCTTTAGAAGGAAGTATCGTTTGCGTTAAACGCCCGCCAACACGCACCAACCACTGATGAGGGGTGCCCATATTCACTTTGAAACCATCAACATCTGAGAAAGTACCAAGTCTGAGGCGTTGATAAACGAGTTGTGCCTGTGGTTCAAAAAACAATCCTTCGGCATCGGTTGCTAGTTTTTGTCCAATGGTAGCTGAAGCACTTAATGTATTCGCGTTATCCAATTTTGCGGTGTTTCCAATAAGAGCTGTGGTGATGTTTCCCTTAAGGACTCCGTAAGATAAGAGCGCATTAACATACAAGCCATTGTCATGCTGGACGCTGCTGTATGCGGTAATTGATCCTTTATCAAGCGTACTCTTCCCAGCACCATCCATATCCTTTGGGGTGAAAGCTAATTTCCCATATGTGCCCAAAAGACCAAAAGTTGTGGTGATGTCTTGTTCCTCTAACGCTACTAATGTAACACCTGCTTGAAGTGCAGCATGCTGAACATCAGCACCATAGCCATATTGTAATGGATCACGATTGGAAGATAAGGTAACCTTATTGCCGTAAGTAGATAAGAAGATTCCTCTCCTGTTATTATCCTTTGTTCCAAAGTCTGTTGTCCGCATATTGTCTAACAATATGTTTTGATTATTTATGTCAGCAAATCCAGCGGTGAATACAGCGTTAGATAATACCAAATAGCTCGCCACTTGTGGTACAAGAGCTTTGATTTTTCCCTCAGGATCAAGAGTGGTACTTTGCAGACGGAAATCCCAAGAGCTCTTATTTTCTCTCAAGAGGTTTTGTGCAGCACTGGCTTTTCCATGGCTTGATGTTGGTCCATAAGCATTCAGCACATATTTATAAGGTAAGCCACCTATTGTGGTATAGCCATTTGCAAGTTTGAAGGAATTTTCATCTGCTTGTCCAGAAACTTGAACAAGTGAGAGACCATGCATATTCGAGGGAATAGAATCCTTTGCTTCTGCATTTTCATCTTTTGAAATGCTCTTGAAACGGATTGTCGTGGTGCCTGATACATCGCCATATACGAGAAGACGGTCAGTTTTTTGTTGTTCTTTTGCTAGACCATCACTCCACTTGGTATTAAAATAAATATCTGCATTCCCTGTTGCATTGTAGACTGCTTTTACATTGGAAAGCCTATTTGGGGAAAGCCTATTTGGCTCCAGTTTAGATTTATCAAAATTCTCAGATTCTTCGTAATCCTCAGAGTTTGGCGGTAGTTGCCCTACATTCAAGGTTTGATAATGGTAATGCGTTAGCTGATTTGGCTCTTTAAATATGATAGAGCTATCGTTAAGGTTCAGTATTGAAACAATAGACTGTGCCCGTTTATTAACGTCAACAAGCGCATAGCTAGATCCAGCTCTATTTGTTTCGTTTTGACTAATCTTTAAGTACCATTCGCTATTATTATTCAGAGTAAAAATTGTTGCGTGTTTTTGCGTTGTTCTTGCCCTTCCTTCCAAAATTGAATTATCAGCGGTTAATGTAAGAGTGGAAGGCTTAATTTCTGGTGATTGATCATTTCTCAATAACATATCAGAAATTATTTCTGAATTTTTAAGTTTAACCTCAGCATCGTCGAATGGTCCTAAAATACCGATACCATCTTTTACAAGAATTTTTGTGTTGGTGAGAGTTGCTTTATTTAAGATAAATTCGTTTTCCTTTGCAAGAAACTTTGAGGCCTTAGCAATAACAAAGCCATAGCTCTTATGATTTCCTTTGACGGTTATAGTTGAATCTTCAAGATTGATTACACCACTACTAAGATCTAAACCCGTTATTAGCGTTGTTGCATCAATTTCTTTAGCATCGATGCGTCCGGCTCTTGATGCAGAAAGAGCTGTCATCTCAGAGGCTACTACTGCTTTTTTTATTGTGGCGACTGACTCCGCTCCACCAACAGCTACTGCAGTGTATTTACCGCGAACAAGGACATTACTAAAAGTCTGTTTTTCGCCGTCTTTAACCTGAATTGCAGGAATTTCATTAGGTGGCGTATTTGCATGCGTTAAACCGAAATGAGAGAAAACGAAGGATCCAGCAATTGTACACAATAAAAAATTTTTCTTATACATAGAGATATGCCCTTAAATATTGATATGCTTTTGATGCTTACTTCATTCCCCTAATGGTGCAAGTAACGGTACGTCTTTTATAGCATTATGTTTTTTTTGTAAACAACAAAACGAAGTATTGAGTGCAATGCTTTTTCTTTTAAAAATCTACTTCAGAAAATCTTTTAAAATGGTAATGCAAACGAGTGGAAAAATGGATTTTAAAAAATATCATTTGATAAATCTATGTCCATTGATTGAATGAACATAAAGATGATATTTTGAAACATTGGGGCTGACCAAAGCTTGTTGTCATTAAAGATTTGCAGGAGTGAGGCAGAAGATATTGCTTTATGAGCCTCCACAAAAAATGAGCACGAGCAAAAATTTTGAGAAGATCATTTAAGTGTGAAAGCAGCAAGGAGGGGAAGTATGAAGAAACAAGGAGGGAAAAGTTGTGCTTTATTCAATGTAAAACAAAGGGATTCAAATAGTTTACATTTTTTATTGCTAAAAAAGAAAGAGAGCTGCTGGCGTAAGAAGTTGTTTTGCTTTGGATTTAAAATCTATTTTCTATCTGGTTAAAGCACATGCATTGGAGCGTGATAAAGCTTTAGTTTTTTCTTACTCCTTTTCTGAGTGCTCTGCATAAAATCTGCATAACAGAGGAGCGAAACACTTTAATTGTGTTTGTTGCATCTGGTTGAATCAACTGTGCAAAGAGAAGCTTCGTGCGATGTCTTTTGTATAAAGAAAGGGAAGGGCGCTTGCTTTATAAGGAAAAAAGATGACTTTAAAATATATAAAAAGGCAGCACAATGTGCTGCCTTTTTTGTTCATGTAAACAGAATAAAAGAGGCTTGCTTTTATAGCCTTGTTTTAAAACTGATAGCGTATGCCACCTGAAAAACTGGCGCCGGAGATACCGGTTTTTTGCAGCTTTTGTTGATAGCTCACATCACCATGAAGCGAGAGATTGTGAGACAGTTGCGCATTGATGC
>NZ_BAABIZ010000007.1:0-74992 GCF_039543045.1 Bartonella jaculi | reverse complement strand
TTTCCTTCACATTCCCAACGTCGTAGAGTGCTAATAGAAACCCCCAAAGCTTGAGCGGCCTTACCTATCCCAACAAATCTATTCATAATACGTATTATTACATAGATATAAATAGATTACAAGTAAAGTGTGTAAACCCCACCATTTTCATCATGATGAGGGCACGCAAAATCACGCGGAAACATGCAAAACTTTCTATAGGCATAGGGCTTGTGCTTCAAGCACAAGCTTTTTCTTGTTCTTTTGTCCATTTTCCTAAAGCGGCAAGATGATTCATCCGTGCACGATGAGCAAAAGCCTTTTGCGCCACAGCAATATTTTCATGCCGCCCACCCCATGCTTTCAAGGCCGCCGCTTGCAATGCCCGCCCATAAGAGAAGGTCAATTTCCAAGGCCATGTCCCCAAAGCATTCATCGCAGACAAATGCGCCGTTGCTTCCTGATCAGACTGCCCTCCGGAAAGAAAAGCAATCCCTGGCACAGCAGCAGGAACAGTCTGTTTCAGAACGCGCACCGTTTTTTCAGCCACTTCTTCAACACAAGCACTGCGTGCATCTTTACCATCGATCACCATATTGGGTTTTAAAATCATACCCTCCAAAACAACACGGGCTTCAAAGAGCTCTTTAAACACTGTGTTCAAGACAGCTTGTGTCACCTCAAAGCAACGCGCAATGGAATGCCCACGTGATAGTCCATCCATGAGTACTTCCGGTTCAACAATCGGCACAAGACCAGCTTCCTGACACAAAGCCGCATAGCGTGCGAGAGCTTGTGCATTTTGCCTTATTGCTCCTCTTGTTGGCAGAGCATGTGCATCAATAGCAATTACCGCACGCCATTTTGCAAAACGTGCTCCCAAAGCATAGTAGTCTTTTAAACGCTCCCGAAGACCGTCCAGCCCTTCTGTAATTGTTTCCTGAGGAAAAGCTGCCAATGGTTTAGCACCGCTGTCCACTTTAATACCAGGCACAGCACCGGCATCACGAATAAGATCTGTCAACATTTTCCCAGACGATGCTTTTTGACGAATGGTTTCATCAAATAAGATGACACCAGAGATAGCGTTTTCCATAGCTTCTTTTGCGCTAAAAAGCATTTCACGATAGGCGCGACGATTTTCTTCGTTGGACTCAACACCAATGGTTTCAAAACGCTTTCCAATTGTGGCAGTACTTTCGTCTGCCGCCAAAATACCCTTACCCGCCTGCACCAAAGCAAGTGCTATCTCTTCAAGACGTTCATTCATAAAAAAATCCTTTTTATTTTATTTTCATTTCTAAAAATGCGCAACCACATCAAAACATCCCACACGACCGTCAGTTTTTCTTTAACCTTCGCTTCAAAGAAGCCCTTTAGTGCTGCATAAGGGCGAGAATACCCGGCAGCACCTTCCCTTCCATCCATTCTAAAAAGGCACCGCCTGCGGTTGAAAGATAGGTAAAATCATTTGCCACACCAGCCTGATTAAGTGCAAAAACCGTATCTCCCCCTCCAGCGATTGAAACCAATTTCCCTTTTTGACTACGTTCTGCTGCATGGCGTGCAACCGCAATTGTTCCTTGATCAAAAGGCGACATTTCAAAAACACCAAGAGGTCCGTTCCACACAAGGGTAGTAGCTTTATCAATAACTTTCTTAATCTGAATAATGGAACGCGTACCAATATCGAGAATCATGCCATTTTCAGGAATATCTCCCATATCATAAAGACGATGCGGGGCATCTTTTTCAAAACGAAATGCAACGATAGCATCCACAGGGAGCAGAAGCTCACATTGGCATTCTTGTGCTTTTTTGATAATTTTTTTTACCGTTTCCATCAGCGCATGTTCACACAGTGACTTTCCCACAGACACACCTTGTGCAGCTAAAAAACTGTTGGCCATACCACCGCCAATCACCAAGTGGTCAACTTTTTCAACCAAGTGATTGAGTACAAAAAGCTTACTAGAAACCTTTGCTCCCCCCACGATTGCGACCACTGGACGTGTTGGATTGCCAAGACCTTTTTCTAACGCTTGCAACTCAGCCTGCAAAGAACGCCCCGTATAAGAGGGTAACAAATGTGTTATTCCCTCCACGGAAGCATGGGCACGATGAGCAACTGAAAAAGCATCATTAACATAGAGATCCCCATTATGGGCTAAAGCTTCAGCAAAACAGCAATCATTTTTTTCTTCCCCTGAGTAAAAACGAACATTTTCCAGCAGTAAAACGCCCCCATTTTGCAACGCCTCAACCGCTGTCTCTGCTACTGGCCCGATACAATCTGGTGCAAAAGTAACAGACTTATTGATTATTTTTTCTAGCACCTCCACAACAGGGCGCAGTGAAAATTCTGGCTCCACCTTTCCCTTAGGGCGCCCACAATGCGAAAGAAGAATAAGCTTAGCACCACGCCTTTGAAGTTCAACGAGTGTTTCTTTATGCCGCTCTAAGCGAGTCGTATCGCAGACCTTGCCCAGTGACATTGGCACATTAAAATCTACCCGCACAAGAACACGTTTCCCCGCGACATCAACATCATCAAGTGTACGAAAACCCATCATTGCTTCCTCTTCACTTTTTGTTGTTCCAAACAAATGTCTCCACTCAACTTTTTTCTCACATAATTTTTTCTTATCTTCTGCCAAAGAGATCCGCTACAACGTATATTCTCTCAGCCTTCATTCCCCCTGTATTTTCCATTCCCTCTATTTTTTCAATCTTGATCTTTTTCAATCTTGATCTTTTTCAAATCCTGCATCTCTCATGAGATCAGAAAAAACATGCGTTCTCATACCCACATGAAAGATGATAAACCTCGCATTAATCACGCTATGAGCATCTTTTTTTCAGCACACCACGAACACTCTTGGTTACTGTTTTTTTCAAAAGAACGCACCTTAACTTTTATATTACAAAAATGCCCTTCTATTACAAAAAAGGACCCGAAGGTCCTCTTATATTGTCTTGGCAAAAGCCACAGCAGTATCGCTCATGCGGTTTGAAAAACCCCACTCATTATCATACCAAACCAGCACACGACAAAGCTGACCCTCGATCACCTTTGTTTGATCATTATGGAAAATAGCTGAATGTGAATTATGATTAAAATCACAGCTCACGAGCTTTTCCTCTGTAGTGTCTAAAATTCCCTTAAGCGCTCCTTGTGCAGCAGTATAAATAGCTGTATTAATTTCTTCAACAGTTGTGGAACGTTTAGCGGTAAAGGTCAAATCCACAACGGAAACATTAGGAGTTGGAACACGAATCGACACACCATCGAGCACCCCCTTTAATTCGGGCAAGACCAACCCCACGGCTTTCGCCGCCCCTGTAGAAGTAGGGATCATAGAAAGGGCTGCTGCACGTGCACGGTAAAGATCACGATGCATTGTATCCAACACAGGTTGATCACCCGTATAAGAATGGATTGTTGTCATAAATCCCTTTTCAATGCCAACCGAGTTGTGCAAGACTTGCGCGACAGGCGCCAAACAATTGGTTGTACAAGAAGCATTTGAAACAACGCGATGCTCCTTGCTCAAAGACTGATGATTGACGCCATAAACCACGGTGAGATCCGCCCCTTCTGAAGGTGCAGAAACAAGAACACGCTTTGCCCCTGCATCTAAATGCGCCCTTGCTTTATCACGCGCAGTAAAAATGCCCGTACATTCCAAAGCAACATCGATATCCAAAGCCTTCCAAGGCAATTGTGCTGGCTCACGCTCTGCGAACACCTTTATCAAGCCCCCACCAACATCAATAGCATCACCAACAACCTTAACGGCACTAGGGAAGCGCCCATGAACGGAATCATAGCGCAACAAATGGGCATTTGTTTCTACCGATCCCAAATCATTAACAGCCACCACCTCGATATCTTGTCGTCCACTCTCCACAATGGCACGCAAAATATTGCGCCCAATACGGCCAAACCCATTAATTGCAACGCGAACAGTCATTTCACATTTTCCTCATCGATCTTTATAGCACAACAAATGGGCATTCGCTTCCACCAACCCCCAATAATGAACAGCCACCACCTCAATATCTTGCCGTTTATTACCCATAATGGCACTTTCCACAATGGGGCACACCATATTGCATATTGCCCCCCATAATACGACCAAACCCGTTCATTGCAACGCGAACAGTCATTTTACATTTTCCTTATTAACTTTTTTAAGTTCTTTTTCAACGGTAGCAACCACATTCTCACAAGTAATACCGAAATGCGCATACAGGGCATCAATTGTTCCACTTGCACCAAATCCCTCCATGCCAATAAACAAGCCATCACTGCCAATAAAACGGTCCCATCCTTGTCGGACTGCAGCTTCAAGTGCAATTTTAATCGGTGCATTCCCGATGAGAGCACGCTGATATGAAAGGGATTGTTGCGCAAAGAGTTCAAAACACGGCACAGAAACCACACGCGTTGAGATACCCTTTTCTTCTAACACCGCATGTGCCTTCACCGCAATTTGCAATTCTGAGCCGGAAGCAAACAGAGTGACCGCCGCATCATCCCCAGCCGTTAGCAATTCATAAGCGCCCAGCATACAGAGGTTTTCTTCTTCATGGTCTTGACGTAAAAGTGGTAAGTTTTGTCGGCTTAAAGCCAAAGTGGAAGGTGTATTGCGTGCTTTC
The DNA here is from genome assembly GCF_039543045.1 of Bartonella jaculi. NCBI lineage: Bacteria > Pseudomonadati > Pseudomonadota > Alphaproteobacteria > Hyphomicrobiales > Bartonellaceae > Bartonella > Bartonella jaculi. Next base: position 70,351 of record NZ_BAABIZ010000007.1, on the reverse strand, counting down.
AAAGCCAATTGCCAACATTCGACTGTCTCCACAGCATCAGCGGGGCGGAAAACAAAATGATTAGGCAGAGCGCGCAAAGAAGCCAAATGCTCCACGGGTTGATGAGTAGGACCATCCTCACCAAGACCAATGGAATCATGGGTCATGACATAAATCACCCGCAATCCCATCAGAGAAGAGAGGCGCATTGCGGGACGCATATAGTCAGAAAAGCATAAAAAGGTTCCGCCATAAGGAATAAAGCCGCCATAAAGGGCAAGCCCATTCATAATGGCTCCCATTGCATGTTCGCGAATTCCATAATGCAGATAACGCCCTGAAAAGTCTTCAGCAGAAAGACTTTTCATCTGACTACTTTTTGTATTATTGGACCCAGTTAAATCAGCAGAACCGCCAATGGTCTCAACAACGACTTCATTGATCACTTCCAGGGCCATTTCAGAAGCTTTACGGGTAGCAACGACAGGAGAATCCTCAATCAGTTTTTGTTTATAAGCATCGATAGCACTATCAAATCCGCCCACGAGATCGCCTCGCATTAATCTTTCAAATTCCAGCCGTTCTGAGACGGGAAGATTTGCGAATTTTTCTTCCCATTTTTGCCGTTTTTTAGCAGCACTAAGACCAGCCAAGCGCCAATTATCCAGAATATCTGCAGGCACAACGAAAGGCTCTACCTCCCACCCTAAAGCGACACGCGTTACAGCAACTTCGCGTGCTCCTAAAGGGGACCCATGAACTTTATTGGTTCCAGCTTTATTTGGTGCTCCAAAACCAATAGTTGTTTTACAAGCGATCAGAGTTGGTTTATCGGAATTTCGTGCAGTTTCAAGAGCACGCGCGAGTGCTGCTTGATCATGTCCATCAACTTTGAGTGTGTTCCAACCAGACGCCTTAAAACGCGCAATCTGATCAGTACTGTCAGCAAGTGAAATCTCTCCATCAATAGAAATATTATTATCGTCCCACAACACAATTAATTTATTGAGTTTCAAATGGCCCGCAAGTGAAAGTGCTTCTTGAGCAATTCCTTCCATGAGGCATCCATCCCCAACCAACGCGTAAGTGTAATGGTTGATGAGATCTCCAAAACGCGCATTATGCAAGCGCTCACCAATTGCCATTCCCACAGCATTAGCCAATCCCTGTCCGAGCGGTCCAGTGGTTGTTTCGATTCCCGCAACATGGCCATATTCTGGATGCCCAGCAAGTTTAGACCCTATTTGGCGGAAATTTTTGATATCCTCAAGAGAGATATCTTCATAACCAGAAAGATATAAGAGAGCATAAAGCAACATAGAGCCATGCCCAGCCGATAACACAAAGCGATCACGGTTGGGCCAACGAGGATTTTTGGGATCATGGGCAAGGAATTTTGTATAAAGAACAGTCGCAATATCGGCTGCCCCCATTGGCAAACCAGGATGACCAGAATTTGCTTTTTCAATCGCATCAATAGCAAGAAAACGGATAGCATTGGCCATCTGATTCTGTTGTTCGGTATTTGTCATGAATGATAGACCACTTTGTTAAACGCGTTATTGTGTTGCTTCTTCCGTATTCTCTTTAATCGTTTTAAAGAATACTCTTCAGTCTGTTTAAATCATCAGCGTGAGACCTCCTGCGATCACCTCAATGACCATTCCCCTCACACATCTTTTATGCACATATCATTTATGCCAATACTCTCAAAAAATCCAGCTTTTAATTAACACGTATCCCCTGCTTTACTTGCTAAAATATCCTACATACTTAAAAATAAAATTGACGCAAGAAAAGACAATGAGTGATTCGTTTTTGCATAAAAAACTGATAAAGGATACAATCACCCATAAGGATAGAACATCATGAACCAAGAAACTCAGGTTCTAGCACACGCTTTAGAGCAGCTGGAAAAGGCACTAAGAACCTTAGAGATGACCATTATAAACCGCAACGCTGTTATCGATAAACACAACGAATGGGAGGAAGAAATTCAACGAATGAATGCTGATCGTAGCCGTCTTGCCCAAGCACTTGATAAAGCCGAAGCCCATGCTGAACGGCTAGAAGCGGTAAATAAAGAAGTTTCCAAACGTTTAATTAAAGCAATGGAAACGATTCGTGTCGTAATTGATAGATAAAGGTTTAAAACCATGGAAACCGTTTCCGTTACCATTGATGGCAAAGTTTATCGTATGGCTTGCGATAAAGGGCAAGAACGCCATCTCATTGAACTTGCCGCTCGATTGGACCAATATATCACGCACCTAAAGACAAATTTTGGTGAAATCGGTGATCATCGTTTATCGGTTATGGCCGGCATTATGATTATCGATGAAATGGAGGAAATAAAACGAGAAAACAAAAAATTACAAGAAGACTACGAAACTCTTTTACGACTCCACAATGAAAGAGACCGCACCATGGGGAGAATCATGCGAAACACAACGGAGAGGATTGAAAAGCTTACCCATCAATTGCTCCAAGATGAACAAAATAGTTCTCATTCTGAAGAACAGGAAAATTCATAAAGCACATCAGTTCTTAAAAACAGTGCTCTAACGCTTAAAGATGTGCGTATAATCGGGCATGATTATACCCGCATCCTTGCGAGAAAATCATGTAAAAAGCAAAAGCAACAAGCAAACAGAGTGTCCTCTAAGAAAGAAAAGAGCACTGCGCATACCCTGCGTTTAACCTACCGTAACCAGATAAAAAACTTCTTTTCAAGAATGCTCTAATGCAAAATCCATCAAACACCGTTTTCTTTACACCTATGAAGGCATAAGCTAACACACCATTATTATAGCAGCACCCAATATTGCAACTGTTTTTGACCATAAACGCTTCATAAGAGCCCTCTTTACGCCTTTCTCAAACAATTTTTATTCTACAGCTTGCTCTTATCTTGCGATACACACGCAAACGTTTTTTATTCTGAAGGCGAGAATTTGTAATGAGAAAAACTTCCTATATTCAGGACTCTCATTCAAATTACAAAAGATTGATTATCATTATAAATCAATATGTTGATTGTATAACAAATCAAGCTTTGCAAACAATGTCTTAAAAAACAATCATCAAAGAACGATGTATCATACAGATTCCGATTAAAATTTCTGTTCTTTCATAAGCATGGTTTCTTCAAAATCAAAGACCAGATGCCGATTCAACAGAGAATATTACAATATTGGTTCCACTAAGATTACAACAATATAAGCCTGCAAACTAAAGCCAACCGCCGTGCTGTTTCAACCCCGTGCTGTTTCAAGAATGAGTGAGAAAGCAATAAATAATAGTTTTATTCAGATTCTCCAAAAGAACAACATGCATAAAACTTTTGATTAAACAGCTTTTGTTCTGCTATCAACAACAGAAGCCGATACGCAAGAAGCGCACACACTAGGCATGCTAAAGGAAACGCCTGCTCTCACAAAAAGCAGCTCTCCCCTTGGCAAGATCCTTCTTGAAAAGTAAGTGCCACCGCACGATCAACCATATCCTCTACATCCCGCCATCTTGCATGACCACACAAATAGAATCCCCTAAACTAAAGGAATCCCCCAAACAGAGCCGATCGCCATAGTGTTTACACGGTAGGGAAGGAGGCAATCGTTATTTGAAGTTTTTTTGGCATATCCAGAAGAACCAAAAGGATACATTACGTCGCAATGAAGTCTTGATGAACGTCCAGTCTAATGGCCTTCTATCATCAAAAATATTTATTTTAGAAAAATCTATAACTTTTGACTCCCAAGTATCTTTTTCTGAAAGAGCGGTTTTTGAAAAGATTCCATAGCTTTGTTCTTTATTTTATCAATCATACTGGTTTTTCTATTATCCACCTAATCCATTGAACTTACTGATTGTTTTTTTATAGACCATAAAAGTTATGGTAATGAAGAGAAAAGCGCTTAACAGAAGATATCCGATATTCCATTCATTTTTACCGAGCAACAATGACACGGGTAAAGAAGCAGAAAAGGCCATTGGCAGCAGAAACAAAAGCCATTTCACGATGCTTGATGGATAAATTGCAATGGGGATAAATGAAAGTTCATAGACCATTGTATGAAAATATTCGACGGGCATCTTACGATTGGTAACAAAGGTTATAAAGTTGAACGTCATACAAAAACAGATATTGACGATAAAGACACAAACTATTGCAACGATAAAAGCAAACCATCCAATTTTAATGCTTGTCATATCCGGTAATGATACAAAGAAATACGCACTCATACAAAGAACAAAGAAGTTTATCAAACGAAGAGGTTTGCACCAGCCAATCAGCATGAGTACCCAGATTGAAACAGGCTTTGTCAGATATGATTCAATCTGACCACTCACGACTTTTTCAAAAAATATTCCAATAGAACTGGTAAAAACACTTAAAAATGTCCGGAGTAAAACGAAGACAACAAAGACGAGATGAATTTCATCTCTGCTATAGCTACCAATTTGTCCTGAAAAAGAAGATATTTTATCAATAAATATGAATTGAATAAAATAATAGCAGAGAGACAGAAGGAATTCCCCAATAAAATTCTTACCATAAACGATCTGTCGACGTATATTCATACCGATAAAATGAATGCTTATCTTCACCTCAACCACCCGCTCCATGATACGCTTTTATCCCCTTCTTCCAGACAACATGAATAAAGAATAAAAGACACAAAATATAAAACACACTGCCCAAAATGAACTGCTGGAAAACCGCCAAATCATGCGTCGCAAGAAACTCAGCAGGAGCAGAGATCATAAAACGATAAGGGTTAAACTGCATAAGCGGAATAAGCCACGTAGGCCAGAAAGAAGGGGGTAAAAGAACACCACCAAGAAGAGCCGAACTGAGGATGCTAAAAGAGAGCAATATATCGTACTCGATCACCCAGAAAACCAACAATGAAATTGCAAAGGAGAGTAAAAAACAAAGCAATTGTGATAGAACAATAATGAGAAAAAAGAGCAGAAAAGAGAGTATTAATCCCAGAATATTTTCATAAGATAAGAGCAGCTTTACAGTAAAGATAACAATTAAAGGCACGCTATATAACACACTCTCACCCAAAAAGGTAAACAGCATTTGTGTTATGTAACTGAATGGTTTTGTGAGAGTGACTTCTAATTTACCTTCTTTAACATGTTGAGAGAAAACCTGAATTAAACCATAACCATTATTTAAGCGTGATAAAACTAAGGCAAAAGCGTAATAATACATCATATCATGAAAGCCAAAACCGTTTATGGTGCTGCCCATATCAGAAAAAAGTGCGTTCCATAACATGAGTTGAATAACGAATGGCGAAAGAGTCCCCATGACAAAATCGGTAAAGAACATTGCCCTGTCATTGACGAGTGTGAGCAATCCATTCTTGGCAAAAAGAAACATGCCAAAGCAGTGATTAGATAAATTCTTTAAATTTAACACGGAGCATCTCTTCAAGCGAGGGAGTGGACACAGAGAACGTACAGTTCAGTTCGGTTGTAATTTCGCGTACAAAACGTACGTAATGCTCACGGGGCAAAGAAATCTCCAACGCGCCTTCTTCAGCGTTAAAGTGCTTATCTTTTAAAGGAAGAGATAATTTCAACGCAAGCGTATCAATTTTTTCTACAACAGCGGAAGGTACAGCCAAGTGTTCACAAAAAAGCGTTATTCTCACCAAGGAAGGAATAACATTTTTAAGCGCATTAATATTGCCATGAAACTGTTTTTTTCCCTTATGTAAGAGAATAATATCATCGACATATCCATCAATATCTCCCATATCATGACTTGTGATGATATACCCAGTGCCGCGCTCTCTTTTCAGTTTTTTAAGCAGCTCTCTGATTTCATGCTTAGATGTAATATCAAGGCCAATGGTTGGCTCATCGAGGAACAACAATTTAGGTCTAAAGGAGAGATTAAACGCCAATTCGCTTTTCACTCTTTCACCCAAACTCAACATCCGCACAGGCTTATCCATGATATGCTCAAGACCCAGCAACTCAGTGATCTCTTTAAGATCTCGAGCAAAAGAAGCACGTTCCAGACCATATAAGGGTTGAACCATATCCAGACTGTAGCGTAAGGGTAAATCCCACCATAAACAATTCTTGTGACCAAAGACGACCCCCAAAGACTTGAACAGATCTTTCTTCGCTTTATAAGGATCAACACCAAGAACTTTAACCTCCCCCTCATCAGCACATTGTATACCAGAAAGTATTTTAATCAGTGTTGATTTACCTGCTCCGTTAGGGCCAAGAATTGCTAGAGATTGCCCTGAAAAGAGAGTAAAACTCATATCTTTCAGCACATGATGATTTGTATAAACCGGCTTAAAGAGAGAGACCACCTTGTTTCTAAAACCATTTCCTCTATCTACATTGCGGTATATTTTTGATACGTTGTTAAGGTCAATCAATGGCGATGCCATCAGCCTCTCCTCATGTTACCTTATATTCTGTTTTCACATACCCATAATCTTTGGATATCCGCTCTCATTCATCAGAAAATAAACATGTACAATCCGTCCTTATGACAATCGAACGCATCGAACACTTTACCTCTCATTTTTGTTATGGCGTGTTTTTGCAATGGAATACCTTCACTTAGGGGAATACCTTCACTTAAGTGAGGTGTTGACACACTGAACACTTAAGCCCAATATTCTTTGAAAAGTTTGTTTTTGAAATTCACAAACCACAACCATCATTTGGTTTATATCGTTTGGTACACTATCCTTCCCGCTCTTTATAATTCATCGCATTTAACAAACCAGATACGCGTCCTAACGCACCTTGCAATGGAGTCCGCTCCTTAACAGTTTCATAATTGAGATCATTTTTTACGGCTTGAAGCCATCCAGTACTGCGCAAATAAGTAAAAAGAGACAAATCTGCTTGTTTTGCATTTTTTTCTCTGTTTTCTTTTTCATTCAAAATTTCATTCAAAATGTACCGAGCACTTAATCTCAATTTTTGTAGTTGTCCCATTTCCCCCCTCTAAAACTGCGGATACCATCAAACCTCGTAGAGCAAAGTGCATTGCATATTTGATCCATTGGGTATTTGATCTATTGGGTATTTATTGCGATGAACCACCTCTTAGCTCACGCCTCAAAAGACGCAGACTCCACCCCTCCCTCATTTGTAATCAAATTGGTTTTTCTAAATAGGTTTCCCCACACACCACTTATGTGGTCACTTCAGGTTCTATGGGCAAATCCATCCCCACTATCTTGTTCAAGTTTATACTTCTATACTGGTTGATAGAAAAGAAAGCAGCCCCCAGACAAAGATGACATGCACTCTTAAGATAGACATATGTAATATGGCATGCACCTTCTCTCACCATCTTGAAGGAAGATGTGCTACCAGACTACAAATGAAAAGGCAATAATTGATCTCTTCGGATTCTCACGAAAAGATCCTCCTGCCAACAAATTTCCGTTAAACCGCTTTTGTTCCATCTTGAGAGACAGAAGCGATACGCAAGAGGTTGGTAGCACCAGGCGTACCAAAGGGAACACCTGCTGTCACAAGAAACTGATCTCCTCCTTGGCAAAATCCTTCTTGAAAAGCAATTGCCGCCGCACGATCAACCATATCTTCTAAGTCCCGTGCATCTTGCACCACTACACAATGGATTCCCCAAACCAAGCTCAAGCGCCGCGCTGTTTGCACGATAGGTGATAAAGCAATAATGGGTGTATTTGGGCGTTCACGAGAGGCACGCACCCCCGTTGTTCCTGATGCGGTATAGGCAACGATTGCTTTTAATTGCAGCGTTTCAGCGATCTGCCGCGCCGCAAGAGAAATCGCATCGGTTCCTGTTGACTCTGGTGCAGGATGCTGTGCTCCCACCTGAGCCTCATAAGTGGGATCTTGTTCGATTTGCCGAGCGATTCGGTCCATCATAAGCACAGCTTCTTCCGGATAAAGGCCAGAGGCTGATTCAGCAGACAACATCACGGCATCACTCCCCGCATAAACTGCCGTAGCGACATCAGAAACTTCTGCCCGTGTTGGAACAGATGATGTAATCATTGATTCGAGCATTTGGGTAGCCACCACGACGGGCTTTCCCACCAAACGACAAGCTTTTATGAGCTCCATCTGAAGTGCAGGAATCCTCTCCAAAGGCATTTCCACACCGAGATCTCCCCGTGCAATCATAATGCCATCGGAAACATTAATAATCTGCTGTATATGCTCCAAGGCTTGAGGTTTTTCGATCTTTGCCATCAAAGATACTTTGCTTTTTGTCAACTGGCGCACCGCGATAACATCTTCTGGACGCTGGATAAAAGAAAGTGCAACCCAATCAACAGGTTGTTCCAAAAGCGCCTGAAGATCAGCCTTATCCTTTGGCGTCATTGGCCCAAAAGGCAAAACCGTATCGGGAAGACTGACCCCTTTTCGGTCAGAAATACGGGTTCCAGCCACCACACGGCACTGAACAGCATGACCATCACACACCTCAGCACACAGTTCCAGTTTTCCATCATCAATCAACAACCGATCACCGGGTTTAACAGCCGAGAGCACTTGCTGGTGCGGAAAAAAGACACGCTGTGCATCCCCAAGAACATCATGATCATCCAACGTAAAGTTTTGCCCAACACGCAAATCCTCTTGCCCCTTAGCAAAACGACCAACGCGTAATTTTGGTCCCTGAAGATCCACCAAAATGCCGATTGGCCGCTGAACAGTTTTTTCGACCTTTCGGATTTGCTTGACCAAATCACACATTGTTTCACGATCGGTGTGGCTCATATTAAGGCGAAAAACATCGGCTCCCGCCATAAAAAGCTTTTCAATCATAGAAAGAGAAAAGGAAGAAGGACCAAGAGTAGCAATAATTTTTACTTTACGTGCACGCTTCACTGTGGGGGAACTCCTGAAAAGGTGGGAGGCTGTATAACCGAATCGTTGAACAAAGAGATATCTGTCAACTGTACCATCCAACTGGTTTGATTACCCGTATCAATTTCTTTAAACTCAGCCTTTTGATACCCACGGGGGAAACAATCATGAACCCCTTGAATAGTAAATTGGCTATCTTGCACACACATGGTTACAGAACCTGGCCAGTTTCCTTTTTTCTGTGCACCTTCTGCATAAAAATAATAAAACCGCGAAGAAAGAGGCCCCTCGATCAAGGTTTTACACTCTGTAACTGGCACCATCCACCACCCTTCGCTTACCCAGCCTGAAAGCGTACGATAGCCAAGGGCAACACCAACAGGCTGTTGGGTTGAATTACAAACGCGGAAATCAGCTTTTGCAAAATTCACAAACGGGAACACGAGCAGAATACTCAAAAGAAAAACCCACAATCCTCTCTGAAACACCCATTTCTGTTTTTTGGAAACCACAAAACCACCTTTATTCCGTAAGCCCTTAAAACAAAACATACATCTCTTTTCTTCTCTTTTTTTCAAGAGTCTTCTAAATGTATAGAGGTATATCTTTATTTCTTTTCTGCTTCTTCGTGCCATTTTGTCAATGCATAAGCTTAAACTTTTACAAAATATTTAAAGTCATTTTGTAAAAAAACTTTACAGCTTGATTCACGACTTGTTTTTCAAGCTTTCTCGACACAAGTTTATCATCGAAAAAACAGTTTAAAACAAACACTCTGGAGAAAAATGCCCATGAACACTGTAAGCGATCAAACACATGCTATATCCGTAAACCAACTACGTGCTTTTATCGAACGTATTGAACGGCTAGAAGAAGAGAAAAAAACCATTTCTGATGACATTAAAGAGGTTTATGCCGAACTTAAAGGCTCTGGTTTTGATAGTAAGGCTGTTCGCAGCATCATACGGTTGCGCAAAAAAGAAGACCATGAACGAATGGAAGAAGAAGCCATCATCCAACTTTATAAAAACGCGCTTGGAATGAGTTAACGTGAGAGCGTTAATTTTTTCACGTAAAAATTCAAGTTCCGACCATTCTTCCTCTTTTTGCACATTTTTGCACACAGAAAATTTTCTTTTCTTAACCAGAGAGACTATCAAGAGAGTACAAACGAGAAAACCATGAATGAATGGAAAAAAACAATCATCCAGTTCTATAAAAATGCACTTTGGATGCGTAAACGTTATTGATAACAGGAAACATTTTCTCAAAACAAAGAAGGAATGAAAAATACAAAAAAGGGAATAATCCACTTGAATTTCTATCAGAAACTTTAGCAATTCGTGCAACTTGTAATGAGAATATGAGAATATCCGCAATATGGTTGCACAACTTTGAAAAGGATCACTTAAGAGCACATAAAGTCTCTTGCCCCTAGAAGTGTTCTTCTATTTCAAGACACAAGATGAGGAGCCAGATGGGTGTAAAGACATGTGTGCAATACCATGGCTGCATTGTGCACAAATCACACGGCAAGAGTGGATACAAGAGCCCAAATTGGGCACAAAAAGTGTTTCGAAAATGAACGTGCTAATGGATATCAAATGGTGAAAGAATGAACTCTGAAACGGATGAGCAATCTGCCCAAGATCTTCGTATAGAAACGCAAACAACTTGAGGATACAAAAAGAAATCATAATGATGATTCGACATAAATTACACAATCATTCAGGTCACTAAATACTGAACTGTTACAAAACAATAAATTCACAAGAGTGAACCACACCAACAGCATATTGAGCATTCCCAATTTGCTCACATGAGCGATATTGGCAATAATTGTACCGATATGATTTACAAAACACTCTGATTAACGAATAAATCAGACACAAAAGAAAAATCATAAGCAGCGCTACGAACATCGTTCATACACATAAGATAAACTTATTTATTAAAGCGAGAATTTTTCCATTTTTAGTATGAAGTTGCGAAATTTTTTACGAATAAGGGAGAGATTTAAAAATATAAGAACCACGACACAAAGTGCGATCAAAAGCAACCACGCGTTATCAAAATTACGTCCGCTTGATTTATAATTTTTGCCTTCATTCGACTATTCCTGTATAAAGGTTATTGTTTTTGATAAATTTTGTCGTTTACTTCCCACTTTTTTGAGGTTGTTCTCATCAAAAAAGAACAAGGCATTTAAAAAATTGAATAAGAACTGTACGAATTTGCACATTTCATTATCTTAGGGGAGAAGACTATGGCAATCACAACAAAACGAACAATTTCCACATTGATCAATTGAGAAGATGCGAGTGAACTGTCTTCTTATTATCTATGCAATGCGAACTTTCTTTGTCCTTGGGAACCAGCACAACCTGATGAATATCACACTCTAACAGCTTGGGAGAAACGCGCAAATGCGTTCGCTTGTGAGAGTGTACAAGGACAAGCATACCGCTATGGAGTACAATTAAAAAATGAGAGTACAATCATCGCTGTCGTTAACTTTACAAATGTAGTGCGTAGTGTTTTTCAAGCCTGCTATCTTGGCTTTTCTCTTGATGAAAAACGCCAAGGACAAGGCCTCATGTGTCGAGATCTTATCTGCTTTGATCCTCCATATCTTCCATGTTTATCACCTGCATAGAGTGATGGCAAACTATAGACCTGAGAACACCAGAAGTGGAATTTTATTGGATCGCCTTGGGTTTGAGAAAGAAGGACGTGCCAGAGATTATCTGATGATTTCCGGACAGTGGAGAGAACACATTCTCACCTCTCGAATTAATGATGCATATAATCTCGCCGCCCATAGATCAGAATAAAATGTGTTATAAGACCTTTTCACCAGATATTAAACGTGATGAGACTTAATTCTCATGAGATCCTGGAAATGTTTCTTTTTCAATTTCTTCGCGCAACAATTCAAGTTCCAACCATTGTTCTTCTTTTTGCGCACAGGAACTTTTCTTCTCTTCTAGCACTGTAGATAAACGCTCGAAACGCTCTTTATCCTTGCAATACAGTGCTGGATCAGAGAGTTCTTGTTCAATTTTTTTAATTTCGTCCTGCAAAGCAGCGATTTGTTCCGGCAATTTTTCCAGCGCATAAACCTGCTTGTAAGACAATTTGCGTGGCTTTGTTTTCTCCCGCCCCATAAAGCCACGATTTGATGATGATGGGAGCTTTTCATTTTCCTGCACTCGAGACTTTGGCAGCACTTTACGCTGTGATAATTCTTTATCTTTATGCGCTAGCAGTGCGTTCTGCTTTCGTTGTGCCATCATATCACTATAACCGCCAGCGTACAAAATCCAGTGACCGTCCCCTTGGGGTGCCAATATATGGGTCACGGTTCGATCTAAAAAATCCCTGTCATGGCTAACCAACAACACTGTCCCAGCAAAATCGGCAATAAATTCCTGCAACAAATCCAATGTTTCCATATCCAAATCATTGGTTGGTTCATCGAGAATCAAAAAGTTTGCAGGTTGTGAAAGAAGCCTTGCAAGCATGAGGCGAGCTCTTTCTCCACCGGACAATTCTTTAATTGGTGTACGAGCTTGTTCGGGTAAAAACAAAAAGTCCTTCATATAGGAAACAACATGCCGCTCTTGCCCATTGATAAGAAGGGTTTCGCCTCTCCCGCCCGTTAAATAGTGTGCTAAGGTTTCATTTTCATTTAAAATACGTTGTTGATCAAGCAGTGCCATAGAGAGGTTGTACCCATGCCTTACCGTTCCACTATCGACCGATTCTTGCCCAATCAAAGCGGAAAGCAAAGTTGTCTTTCCAATACCGTTGGGACCGACCAAACCGATTCGATCACCGCGCTGAATGCGCAAAGAGAAATCTTTCACAAGAACGCGCTCACTATGAGATTTTGAAATTCGCTTTGCTTCAAGCACCAATTGTCCTGAATCATGACTTTTAGCAGCTGCCAAAAGCGCACTTCCAGTTGGCCCTTTATATGTTTGATGCTGTTGTCTTAGTTCTTTTAACGCCCCCAAACGGCGCACATTACGTTTACGCCGTGCTGTTACTCCATAGCGCAACCATTGTTCTTCACGGGCAATTTGTCGCCCTAATTTATGTTGCTCGAGCGCTTCTTCTTCAAGCGCCTTATCGCGCCAATTTTCAAACTCCGCAAAACGCTTTTCCAATCTTTTGGTCATGCCCCGATCAAGCCATACCGTTGAACGCGTAACATTTTCCAAAAATCGCCGATCATGGGAAATCACCACAATTGCTGAACGTAAAGAACATAAAGTCCTTTCAAGCCATTCAATGGTTGGTAAATCGAGATGATTGGTTGGTTCATCCAACAGCAGAATATCTGGTTTTGCAGCAATAGCTTGTAATAATGAAACGCGCCGCTTTTCACCACCAGAAAGCGTTGCTAATTTCTCGGTTCCCAAAAAACCAAGATTTGCCAAAAGTGTGTTTATCCACTGCACATCCGGAGTATCATCCAGCCCCGCTTCTACAGAAGTACGAATATCTTCAACGCCTGAACACTCAGGGTTCTGAGATACATAACGCAGCGTCGCCCTCGGATGGCGAAAAATTTCCCCCTCATTCGGTTCATTCATTCCAGCGGCAATTTTCAACAGCGTCGATTTTCCACACCCATTACGCCCTACTAACGCAATACGTGCACCTTGCTCAACCGATAGACTAGCTTGGTTGAGCAAGGGAGTTTTCCCAAAGGTTAGGAAAACACGCTCAAGCCGCAGCAGCGGCACCGCCATTAACGAGCGTGTCTACGATGACAAGGTGCTTTATACATCACACCTCTTCCGTCACGGAAAGTACACAATTGTGGTGCCCGCACTTTTGCCCGCACTCTTTCCTGTACTCTTTGAGGACAAGGGGCTTGATAAACATAGCCTCTATAATCCCGATATCTGCACAATTGTCCAACCTGAGACTGTTGTTTTTTCTGATTTGCAGCAGCACCTGTTACAGTCCCTGCAATTGCACCAAATGCTGCACCAGTAAGTGCTGCCCCAGGAGTGCTTCCAGCAATTGCTGTTCCAGCCAAAGCGCCCAATGCAGCTCCGCCTACACCATAACGTGCAACGCGTTGATCATTGACAGAACAAGCTACTGAACTTAAACCAATGGCTGAAACGACAGCCACTTTCAAAATTGATTTTAACATATAAAAACTCTCCTTCTCGAGATCAAAGTATATCATTCATGCCGGCACTTAAATCACTATGCCCCCCCCTACCTTACTCAAATCTACTGGAAGAGCTTTACGGAATAGGTACAGACGCCAGCAATATAGCTTTTCCAAAACACAAATGACAAGAAAAAGTTCCACAAACACGATTAGACACTGTTAAAGAAGATCCAAACGGTACATTTTTGCCATAAATTGGCCATTTTACGCCTGAGAGGGTTAATCCCTGTAAATCAGAAAAACCGATAATACTAAAAAGACACCCTTCAGGTAAATCAGCAGAAAAAGTCTGCGGCAAAACTGGCCATCCTTCCTCAAAACCGCTTGTCAATAACACTGAAATGCCTTTTTCGGCCATCACCAGTGCTTGCGTCATATGAGAAAGGCTATGATCACTTCGTTCCCCTCCAAAAGCACCACACAAAATAAGCTGTTTAGCTCCCTTTTGCAGCGCTTTCTCACATGCCAATGCGCTATCGGTCATATCTTTATCAGCAGGAAAAACCTCACAAGGAATGTCGTTATATTTTTGCCTTAAAGCCTGATCAGAGGAATCAAAGTCCCCCAACCATAACTCTGGCACAACATTCAGCGCTTCAGCATGTCGCATTCCCCCATCGGCAGCAATCACTCGGCTCCCGCGAATTTGATTACGCAAACGATCGGTAATACAAATGTCTCCATTTAACAATATTGTAAATGTTGTCATGACAGACTTTGCCTTTCGTAATGCTTTTCTTTAAATCATCTTTAAATAATAACCGTAATATAGCTTCCTTATTGTAAAAAGACATATGAGATACCCATGAAATTTGTCAAAACACAATCAGAAAACCAAGTGCATACGCGTTGGCATCAAAGTTTTAAGCGAACATTTTTTTCGGCACCAAGATGTATAAAGTACCTTTTTTAAGCTTAATGTTGTGCCTTTCTGCTTGTCATCTGGGTCTTTTTCCCAATGAGATGCCTTCTTCTTGCGATTTTTCAGCAAGAATCAAACACATCAATAAGAACGATATCTATGCTTCATTAAGTGCTACACAACACCCCCGTATTTTGCGAATATATGGCGGCGCCTATCATGATGCCAAACTTGAACGTATGTTAACAGATATTGCGCGTAAACTCACTGTTGTGTCACAAAATTCTCACAAAACCTATTCTATAACCATTTTAGACTCGCCAAGTGTCAATGCCTTTGCCCTACCAAACGGCTATATTTACTTAACCCGCGGTATGCTCGCATTGGCCAATGATTCTTCAGAAGTTGCGGCAATTTTAGCGCATGAAATAGCCCATATCACTGCCAATCATGGCATTTTACGCCTAAAAAAAGAAGCGGAATTGAAGATGACAGAGTGCATGTCCCCCAATCTTCTCTCTCACGCTCAAAGAAAACATCACCGCCCCCTTAAAGACAAGCGACAACTTGCACAATTTTCACGCAATCAGGAACTAGAAGCCGATTCAATTGCACTCGAAATGCTCCAACAAGCAGGATTTGATCCATTTGCTTCACCGCGCTTTCTTCAGTCCATGGAAGCGTATAGTGCCTTTCGTAGTCTGTCAGGCAGCACACATGCTTCCTTAGATTTTCTAGCAACACATCCAACCACCCCGCAACGGATTCGCCTTGCGAGAGAAAAAGCACGTAAAATCAGTACAGCAAACATTAGCAATACTGATCATGATTCTTTTCTCAAGAACATTGATGGCATGATTTTTGGGGGAAGTTTTCATACTGGTTTTCTGCGAGGAAACCAATTTATTCATCCGCAATTGCGCGTAACCTTTTCCGTTCCCAACACTTTCACTATAGAACATTCAGTGCACACGGTTTGGGCCAGTAGTCCAGATAAAATTGCCATTCGTTTTGATGCTATACCACACCCTGCTGACATGTCTGCGAGTGATTATTTGCAAAGCGGATGGATTATGGGACTGGATAAATCCTCTGTCCGCCCCATCACAATCCACGGTTTTCCTGGAGCACAGGCTCGTGCTACCAATGAGCAATGGCAATTTGACGTAGCGGTTATTTTGTTCAATAAACACATCTTTCGCTTTCTTACTGCTGCTCCTCATGATTCTCAAAATTTTGAAGCTGTTGCTAAAAGAACGCTACAAAGTTTTCATTCCCTTTCAGCATCACAGTTAAACAATCTTAAACCGTTGAGAATCCGTGTTGTCCGCGTTAAAGAAGGAGAAAGCGTTGCAAGCCTTTCGAATAAAATGCAAGAAACCACACACAAAGAAAAACTGTTCCGCATTCTTAATGCGCTTACACCAACCCAAACTTTATCCGCAGGAACGCACGTTAAAATTATCACACAGTAATAAAGCCAATTTTTTCATCATACCCTGCACTCTTGATTCGCCTATGTCCTTTTAAATGACTCTGCACTCTCAAAGATTGCTCGCATGGATATCTGCCCAACCTTTAAAAACCAGCTTCATTGCTCCCCCCCTCGGCGTAGATATACTCTAGGATTTTTCCTGAAAAATTCTCAACTTGGCTTACACATCATAGGCATCTGCTGAATTAGCAGTAAGCAAAGCCGAACGCAGCTTTTGCAAAGCCCGTGCTTCAATTTGACGCACGCGCTCTTTCGAAATTCCTAACTTTTCACCCAAGACTTCTAAAGTTGCTCCCTCTTCATTGAGGCGACGGAAACGAATAATTTCAAGCTCTCTTTCATTGAGAATTTGCAACGCATCATAAAGCCATTGTGTCCGCCGTTGACCGTCAATCACTTGCTCAATTAAAGCATCAGGAAGGGGACTTTCATCCACAAGAGCATCCATTTTAGCAACAGGGTTATCACTATTCTCAGACACCGAAACACTCAAGGAATTATCAGAACTAGAAAAACGGAAATCCATTGTTTCAACATCGCGAACTGAAACACCAAGCTTTTCAGCGATTGTGCGAAAAATATCTTGTTTTGAAAGGGCACTATCATCCTGCACCAATTTTGCCCGCAAACGCCGCAGATTAAAGAAAAGCGCTTTTTGCGAAGAACTGGTTCCCCCTCGAACGATTGACCAATTTCGTAAAATATAATCTTGAATAGAAGCTCTGATCCACCATGTTGCATAAGTTGAAAAACGCACCTCCCTATCCGGCTCGAAGCGCGCAGCAGCTTCCAAGAGTCCCACATAACCTTCTTGTACCAGATCCCCCAACGGCATTTTGAAACGTTTAAAACGGTTAGCAATCGCAATAACCAGACGCATATGAGCCGCAGCAATTTGATGCATAGCGTCATCATCACGTTTGTCTTTCCATCGCAGAGCCAAATCATGCTCTTTTTGTCGTTCAAGATAAGGTGCTTGCATAGCAGAACGCATCATATTGCGTCCCAAGCTTTTGTCCGTATCGCTATAGTTTTTGCTGTTTTTATAAACAGCATTTGAAAGATTACCCATAATAACCCCTTGCGATTAAAATTATCAAAGTTGATTTGGCAACGACATCATCGTTCTTCTCAAGAAGAACGCATAAGTTGTTTGTTTTGTAGGTCACTACTTTAACGTGTATTTTTATAATCGCAATTGTTTTTTTATTATTATGGTAAAACTTCTTGTCATAAGACACAGTTTCATGCACCAAATGACAATATCAATACGGCTCTTACCCTAAGAAATACGGGAGAAAACTTTTTTCTCATCTCTTTGTAACAATCTCATAAAAAAATAAAATAGATGTTATTTTGTTTACTCATTGGCTTACTTACCTTTTACGTAAAGAATTTATTTATGCTTCCAACTTGATAATACAACCATTACGTGCAATGAATATATATAAAACATCCAAAATGTATGAAAAAAAGAAACACCTAAAGTGGAAGTGTCAAAAAAACGACAAGAATGATTGAAGCAAACGCAACAAACGTGTTAAAGGAGCAACACAATTACACAGTTTTCGGGAAGAAGCTTTTTACCGGCATAGCACTGAGAAAGAAAATGATCATGGATAGCAAGATTATTCAACAGAATGATATTCTTCAGGATGATATTCTTATTGAAAAACATGGACATGGCAAATTTGAAGGTTTTCGTTTTTATGCCAATAAGAACAATATCGATCAAGCATCTGAGACACAAAATTTAGCAAATAATGAAAATTTAATTCTTGCTTTTTCCAAACGTGCGACGCGTTTTTGTGCTTGTGCCAATGGAGATTTTACTCTCAATTCTGATGGAATTGTCCGTTGGATTGGCCAACCTGTAGGGCAACTTGTTGCCACGGAAGATTTTTTAAAACCCAAACTCATTGTTTTAGCAGATACGCAATTAACGGGAGAAGCCCGCGATAAAGTGGTAAGACGATTAGAGCGTTTTGTCACCTTTCATTTTGAAACGGCTTTAAAGCCATTGTTTGATTTGCGCAATGCCGATAGTTTGACAGATTCGACCCGCCCTCTTGCTTTACAACTTATCAACTCTCTAGGAGTGATAGCGCGTCGAGAGATAGCTGAACTTGTCAAAAGTCTTGACCAAGAATCGCGAGCGGTGCTCCGGCGTCTAGGAGTACGTTTTGGCGCTTTTCATATCTATGTTGCAGGAATGCTTAAACCCGCTCCGGTTCAGGCGATTACGCTGCTGTGGAGCCTTCAAAATGAGGGACATGACCAAACTGGTTTGAGTGAAATTTTTTCTGCTTTGTCTGCTGGACGAACCTCTTTGGTTGTAGACCCCACTTACAATCGCCAATTTTATCAGTTAGCTGGTTATCGGATTTTAGGTCAACGTGCTGTAAGGATTGATATTTTAGAACGTCTTGCGAACCTAATCCGCCCCGCCCTTCATTGGAAACCGGGAGATTCCCCCAAACCGGAGGGAGCCTATGATGGCAAAAGTTTTTTTGTCACCTCCACAATGATGTCTATTCTTGGTGCCAATGGAACTGATATGGAAGAAATTTTAAAAGGGCTTGGTTATCAATCGCATGCTATAAGTAATGCTATTTTTGAACAAAGCCTCCTTGCACAGGAATCCTGTTCCCCTATATATAAGGCAGCAGCGGATATTCCAGCAGCAGAATTTGTTGGTGATTACTGGCAAACAATGTGCACATCGGAAACAACAAAACAAGAAAAAGGCGCTTTACCCACTTCTGTTGAAACACCCCCCAATCCAACAGATTGTTTACCGGCAGCAGAACCTGTTGGCGATTTTGCCAAACAAAAACGCGTTTCAGCAGAAGAGAAGGTTATTTTACTATGGCGTTATAACCATCACTTTTACCACAACTCACAAAAAAAACGTGATAAATCGGGACACAAGTGGCAAAACAAACAGAGAAAGACTTTTAAGAAAGGGGGAAGTACAAATGAAGACAGCCCTCAAAAAGCCACATCACACAGCAAACATTCTTATAATAAGTCCAACAAACCATACAGCAAACGCGCACATAATCAGTCATCTCAGAGAGAAAAACTCCCTAACCCTGATTCTCCTTTTGCAAAATTAACAGTGCTACGCGATCAACTCATAAAAAATAAGGATAAAGATAAAAGCACGTATGACCTTTCTTCTAAAGGTCACTAAAATAAAAATGGAGTTCGATCTTGACCCATGTAGTAACCGACAACTGCATTCATTGTAAATATACGGATTGCGTTGAAGTCTGCCCTGTTGATTGTTTTTATGAGGGTGAGAATATGCTTGTTATTCATCCCGATGAATGTATTGATTGTGGTGTCTGTGTACCAGAGTGCCCAGCAGAAGCTATTGTGCCTGATATAGAACCAGGACTAGAAAAATGGCTAGAGCTCAATCTCCATTACGCGAACAAATGGCCTAATTTAACCACTCGGAAAGACCCACTTCCTCAAGCAAAAGAAATGGATGGCGTTCCCAACAAATTAGAAAAGTATTTTTCAGAAAATCCAGGAAGCGGTGAATAATAACGACGCCATGCCCACCATGCGTTTTCAAAAATTGAGATCATTCTCTTGTAAAAATAAAATTTCCTGAGTGAAATGATTGATTCTTATAAATTTTGATGTTAATGTTATTTTTACATGATCATCTTTCTAAGTATTTTTCTTTGCTCTCTTATTGTAGAGCGAGGTTTTTTTCTTGGATTTAAAAGTACTTAACTTTTATGCTCATTAAATTGATGTAATATACTTGGTCAAAGAACACTCAACGTTCAGGCTTTTAGCCTGTTTTCCGGTACATTTATTGGTCATAAAGGGAGTAAATTAAAATATGGCATCCCAACATGGAACCTCCTCCAGTGTTAAAGGATTTTCAACCTCTGAATATATCGTCTACCCAACCCATGGTGTAGGGCAGATTATAGCGATTGAAGATCAAGAAGTGGCAGGACATAAATTAAAACTTTTTGTCATTCATTTTGCTAAAGATAAAATGGATGTTAAAGTGCCCATTGCAAAAGCCATTTCTGTTGGAATGCGCAAATTATCTGCTGGTGATTCTGTTGAACGCGCATTAAAAATCTTGCATGGAAAAGCACGGGTTAAACGGACCATGTGGTCACGCCGCGCTCAAGAGTATGATGCTAAAATCAATTCGGGAGATCTTATTTGTATCGCTGAAGTGGTGCGTGATCTTTTTCGCTCAAACCTACAGCCTGAACAATCTTATTCCGAACGCCAACTCTATACCGCTGCCCTTGAAAGGATGGCGCGTGAAATTGCTGTTATTAATAGTCTTTCTGAAACAGAAGCTATTAATCTCATAGAAATGCATCTCTCGGATAAGCCAAAGCGCGAATTTAAAGCCGAAAGAGAAAAGGCGAATACAGAGAGTAAAGCTGTCTATGCTGTGTAATAAATTGTAAGATTTTGATAATAAAACGAAGCCAGCGAAAAGCTGGTTTTGTTTTTTATGAAGAAATCTTCCGAGACAGAAGAATATTTGAAACGAAATCTACCAATCTTCCCATAGCAGCGCTCTATTTTGGCAGAATACGGTATGCGTAGGCTAAGATATGAAATTTCATATCCTATGATAAAATTGATTTTTCACTCTTTTTTCCCGCCTAGCGGCTATGCTCTTAAGAAGATTATTGAGGCAAATGATTCTGTTAACAAGTTTATTTTGCTAGATTTATCTGCCAAGTTTATCCGCTAAATTTATTCGATTAACATCGAGGAGCGCGTTATCTTTTTTGCTCAAACCTACAGCCTGAACAATCTTATTCCAAATGCCAACGTTATGCCGCTAATTTTGACAGTATGTCACATAAATTGCTGTTATCAATCGTTTTTCTGAAACAGGAACAGAAATTTTCCCCTTACACAGTAACTCCACACAAAGCGCACACATCCTTGTAAATTATCTGCCAAGACAACAAGAAAGTCCCAAGAAAACACTCAGCATAACCAGAAACCCCAGAAAATCCAGAAACCCTAGTGCCTCCATATCTTCTTTTCGGCAGATAATAGAAAAACACGCCCACCCCGTGCTTTCTACTTATTCTCTCAATAAAATGAACTTTGCTACTGATAGAAAGGGGGGGGACTCAGTCTTTAATCACTAAAACTGTACGTCCGCGATACATTCCAGTTTTCAAATCGATATGATGAGGACGACGCAGCTCACCAGAATTTTTATCCTCAATATAAGTCGGCGCCTTCAAGGCATCAGCCGAACGGCGCATACCCCGTTTTGACGGAGAGGTTTTTCGTTTAGGTACAGCCATAAAGAGACACTCCAAATCCACTAAAAAAGAAGAGGCAATGTCAAAAATGACAAAGCCTTTGTCAAAAAATCAGAAAATTTGATAACTTTATACACCGATAACAAAGAAGAGGCAATGTCAAAACGACAAGACTCTTATCAAAAATGATACAATTATTATAAAATAATGACAATTTTATATATTCATGAAAGCCTTTTAAGAACACTTTCATTCAATTTTTTGTTTGGCTTTAACGCGACTCCCGCATACAGTATGGAGAAGCACTAAAAGAGAAAATTGTTTAAAAAACAGAGATCAACCCCCATGCAAACTGCCTATAATAAGATAAGCTTGATTGTAGCTTCTATTCTCTAAATTTTAGGATTCCCTTTTTGCAAAAAATAAAGGAAGCAAGAATGCACGAATTCAGCACTCTTCTTGCAAGACATGCCCGCACCATAGAAAGACGGCTTGATACACTGTTAAATGATCAAGTCCAACATGGTGAAATTTCTCGTCCTGAAATCTTGCTTAAAGCCATGCGCTACGGTGTGTTCAATGGCGGCAAGCGTCTCCGTCCTTTTCTTGTTACAGAAAGCGCAGCTCTTTTTGGTATCCCAGCTGAACACTCTCTTGATATCGCATGTGCCTTAGAATGCGTCCATTGTTATTCGCTCATTCACGATGATCTGCCTGCTATGGACAACGACACACTGCGGCGAGGAAAGCCCACGGTCCATATAGCCTTTAATGAAGCCACAGCGATTCTAGCAGGCAATGCTCTTTTAACTTTTGCTTTTGAAATCATTTCTCATAAAGCCTGTGCACTCCCCTTTGACACCAGAATCAAGCTCATCACAGCTCTTGCACAATCCGCAGGGCTTGGTGGTATGTTAGGCGGACAAATGCTCGACCTTGAAGCGGAAAAAAAACCGCAAGCGTGCAGTAGCATAGCGTGCAATAGCATCATGACTCTCCAACGCATGAAAACAGCTGCTCTTATAAGCTTTGCTTGCCAAGCAGGAGCCATTATCGGCAATGCTTCCAAAACACTAACCCAAAACCTTGCTGATTTTGGCACCAATATCGGGCTTGCTTTTCAATTGACGGATGACTTGCTTGATGTCACCGCAAGCACCGAAATTTTAGGCAAAACTGCTGGTAAAGATGAAACGGCACATAAAGCCACTTTTGTTCGTCTTTATGGCATCGAAGAAACACAAAAAAAACGAGACGAACTGATTGAGAAAGCAGAATCGCTTCTAGATCCGTTTGGTACCAAAGCGAAATTGCTCAAACAAGCCGCCCGCTTTAGTGCAACACGCCAACATTAACAGTTCATTGGCTTTACCAACAGCAAAACATGAAGCAGGAAAGCAAACAAAATGAAGCTTTGTTTAAGCCTCCTTCAACGGTTTGCTTCAACCTTGCCCAAAGCGGGTATGAATATAATCACTCAAGAGAGCTTCAAATTCTTCAGCAATATGGTCACCCCGCAAAGTTTTCACCTTCTTTCCTTCAATAAAAACGGGCGCTGCTGGACTTTCCCCCACTCCAGGCAATGAAATCCCAATATCAGCATGTTTTGACTCGCCCGGTCCATTGACGATACAGCCCATCACCGCAACCTTCAAACTTTCAACACCAGGGTATTTTTCACGCCACACGGGCATATTTTTGTATAAATCCGCTTCAATTTTTTGTGCCAATTGTTGAAACACTGTCGAGGTTGTGCGCCCACATCCAGGACAAGCGGTAACCACAGGCAAAAATTGCCGGAATCCCATTACTTGCAAAAGCTCTTGAGCAACTTTGACTTCTCGTGTGCGATCTCCACCGGGTTCAGGTGTTAATGAAATACGTATAGTATCCCCTATCCCTTGTTGTAATAAAATTCCCAAAGCCGCACAAGAAGCAACAACGCCCTTTGTTCCCATCCCAGCTTCTGTCAATCCCAAGTGGAGTGCATAATCACAACGTCCTGCTAGGGTAGTGTAGACAGCAACAAGATCTTGAACATCGCTTACTTTAGCAGAAAGAATAATTTGATCACGTCCCAAACCCATCTCTTCAGCCCAAACAGCCGAATGCAGAGCCGACTGAACAACAGCTTCCCGCATGACCTCAGCAACAGGTAAGGGATTTTCCTGCAGTGCATTTTCATCCATAAGCCGTGTCAACAACACATTATCAAGGGATCCCCAATTCACACCAATACGAATAGGTTTACGGTATAGACAAGCAATCTCGATAATTTCGGCAAATTGGCGATCCTTTTTTGCACCAAAGCCAACATTTCCAGGATTGATCCGATATTTTGCCAGCGCCTGCGCACATGCAGGATGTTCTGCTAAAAGCTTATGTCCGATATAATGAAAATCCCCTACCAACGGTACAACCAAGCCTAACCGTTCCAATCTCTCTTGTATTTTTGGCACGGCAGCAGCAGCTTCATCACGATCCACAGTAATGCGCACCAACTGCGAACCGGCCTGCCAAAGGGCAGCAATTTGTGCAACGGTTGCATCCACATCGGCAGTATCCGTATTGGTCATTGATTGCACCACTATCGGGCTATAACCACCAACCACCACATCGCCCACCGCAACAGCAACAGACCTGCGACGCTCTAAAGGTTTAGATAAAGGATACGCTGTGCTCATCAAGTCCTCAAATCTTCAAAACTTGGCACCCATAAATCATTATTATGACAACGCTTGCCAGAGTACAATTTAAAAAAAATATAATTTTAAAAAGCGATGAAAGAAAAAGACTTTATCTCGCCAAAACTGTTGACTTTCCGCACCTATCGATAAGCAGCCAATGGTATGCAACCTTTCAATTTTCAAGCCGTTATAGCAAAACACCAAACACAATTCTAATTGTCATAAAACAAGTATAAACCATGAAGGAGGAAACCCATGGGTCTATTTTCAAGCTACAGCAAAAATGCTAAAATTAAAAAGCATATTGCACAATTAAAAAATGAACTCGTCCCTGTGAACCGTTGGCATTCTGATAACAGCAGTTTCGGTTATATATCTGACGTATTTGACACATGGAAACAGAAAGGCCGTCATGCGCTTTGCCACCTCAACGAGCAAGCTACACAATTGAAGCAAAAAGCAAAAGAAAACCCTAAAACGGCCCTTGCATTGGCTGCAGGGTTAGCTTTAGCGAGCTTTTTACTGATACGTAAAAATTAAAACATGCCAACAACAAGGCCATTTTTCACCACAAGGCCCTGATGCCCGCTTTGAGGCGGGCATTTTCTATATTTTTGAGAAAAGCTTATAAAACACCCTGCCCTTTTCAGTATAGAAAGTATTTTAAGAGACGGAACAGAACAAACCAAACGAAATCTTCCAAAGTAAAAACCCATTTACTATCAGCAAAGGATATAAAAATCAAACTCAAAAAACCCAATATTTTACCCTCCATAAGCGCGTTGTGAAGTATCTACATAGGTGACCACAGACATACCAGGGATAAGTTTTTCAGCACCTGGCTGTCCAGGATCCAAAGCAATACGAACTGAAATACGTTGCGCAATTTTGATGAAATTACCGATTGCAGTATCCGTTTTTAATAATGAAAATTCTGAACCTGTGGCAGGTGCAAAACGCACCACACGTCCTGTTAATTTTTGATTGTTCAATGCATCAACAGAAAAGATAACAGGTTGCCCAACCTTCATCTGAGAAAGTTGTGTTTCTTTATAATTAGCAATAATCCAAATATCATCAGAAATGACCGATACCAATTGCGTACCAGGCAAAACATATTGTCCCACCCGCGCCCCAATCAATCCAACATGTCCGGTTTTAGGCGAAACAATTTTTGTGTGTTTCAGATTGAGCTTAGCCAACTCAACACCAACTTTTGCTCCAGCAACCTCTGACTGTAAACTTTGGCGTTCAAGATCCAATTGTTTTTGCAATTGGCGTTTTGTTTCAAGTGCAGCCAATAATTGCGAAAGAGGACGAGAAACTGAACTTGAAGCATCACCAAAGCTTGACTTTTTGTGTTCAGGAAGAATATTGGAAAATGCTTTTGATCGTGTTAATTCGGCTTCTGCTGTATTAATCTCTCCCTGTAAGAGCTGAGCCTGTAACCCAATACTTGCAAGTTTTGCATTTTTTGAATCCAAAACAGCCTGTGCGCGTGCAAGCTGTTGGCGAAAGAGGGAATCATCGAGTTCAAATAAAAGCATTCCCTGTTCAACGCGTTGATAATCTTGCACATAAATCCGTGCAACCACCCCAGAGATCTGCGAACTCACCAGAGTCACATTGCCTTTAATGGAAGCATTATCGGTTATTTGAATTGTGCTGACAAAAGGGGGAAGTTTCCAAGCCCATAAAATAAGCAAAACACCTATAACACCTGAGAGGGATGCAACAATTGTCGCTTTTGACCGTAATGCTTTTATCATTTTTTACACTCCCCTTCACTGGCATTGCTCTGTTTTTTGCAGGCAGCAAAAGAGCATGATTTTAAAAATATTTTGGCAAGAAAAATAGCGAAGACAACTGTTGCAACATAAAAATAAAGCCGAAAAACATCATCGTAAGCAAAAATATTTGCCATTAACTTAAACTTCTCAAGCAATCTAGAGACACCTTGCTCATCACCCAAGGCATTGGGAAGAAAAACACCATAAGAGGCTGAAAACAAAGTATTTATCTCACCTGAAATAAGGGGATCCGTACCAACAATATTTTGTGTTAAGAACTCGAAATTTTTATGGGCGAAAAAAAGCTGCAGACTACCAAAAAAAGCCGACCCCATTAATCCCCCAGTGACTTGGGTGAGCAGAAAGACAGCAATAAAACTTAAAACATAACTTGGTCCTCGCTTATTGGCTATCACAAACCCCTTGGAAAGAGCAGGAGGTAAAAAAAGCGCATAACTAAAGCTGATCAAGCCCTGACTCAACATCATATCTTTCGGAAGTGTATACTGATTTACATGACTATCTAAATAAGCTCCCAGCGCCAAACAACTTAAAGATAAAAGATAAAAATAGTCTTCACGACCAGAGCGTAAAAAAAGGACACAAACGCCCCCTCCCAAAAGGGTTCCAAATACAATCGCAAGATACATGGGTATCATCTCACGATTTAACAAACCAAAAAGATTAAAAAACTCTGCGGCTAAAGTTGAGCGCTCTAATAAAAAAACATGAAAGACTAATAAAATGAGAACAGATTGTACCATTTCTTTACTGAACAGCCAGCGTAAATCAATCAATGGTTTTTCTCTATTAAGTTCAATAATCGTCGCTGTGACCAAAGAGAAAACAGCGAGTGCAAGTCCCCAACCAATCCACGGAGCCTCATACCACCAATATAACTTACCAACAGACATAATCACAGCATTGAGTCCAAGACCAAATGCAATCAAGCTATAACTCACCCAATCTAACTTCTGAATAACCTTGTTGCGCACAACAGGGGTAAGAGGGAGAGCATAGATACATCCCAAACTGATAAGAACCAAGCCCATTTCCAACGCTGAAAGGCTAGAAAATCCGCCACTTTCTAACAAATCAGGTGAAATCAAACGCGAGAGAGGGACTGCTAAAGCGGCATTCATATAGTTCAAACTAAGGGCAATAGTAAACTTTTTTGCTGGAGCAAAAGCCTCCATCATATAAAGCAGTGCTAAAGAAGCCAATGGTGCCGCGGCAATACCGGCAAAAAAACGAATAATCAGTGCGGAGCGCAAATCCGTCACAAAGAGCTGTAAAATACAGACTAAAACGAAACTAAGAATTGATAATTCAGCAAAAGCACGAAGCCCAAATTGGTAGCGAATCTTGATTAACATAATCGCAACACTGACATTTGGTGCCATATAGGCAGCAACCAACCATGTAGTTTCAGTCAGTGTCGCGTGGAAGTCACCAGTAAGATAGATAATGTTAGACTGAACAATATTCGCGCCCAAGCCATAAGCCCATTGCAAAACACAAGAGGCCAAAATATAAACAAAACATTTTGGTAAAGGCCCTGCAAAAACGACACCCGGATGGGGGAAAGGCTTTCTCATCCTTTTAGCAGATATAACAGTACTTTTTCTGCCGCTCACGTCACCTTTCCCTGCATAATGTGTTATGCCTCTGTCAGTACGCTACCAGCAGCCGTAAGCTGATGAAAAAAGTCTTCTACTTTATGACTTATCCCGCCATTAGCATCCTCTTCCAAAGTTGCTCGAACTTGCAAAATCTTCTGTTCCAAATCATCAAAAGAAAGGTTTTCAACAGCAACAACGCGCTCTGCCAAAAGAGAACACCCCGAAGAGGTAATATCAGCAACACCTCCACAAACAGCAAATAACTTTTCCTCTGAAGAGGTGAGAACACGAACGCTCCCCAATACAATGCTTGCCAATACAGGGGCATGATTGGCCATAACCGTTAAAGCACCTGAAGCTGAAGGAAGAACAACGGACACCACCTGTTCTGAAAAAACAAGTTTCTCAGGCGACACAAGCTCAAACAAAAAATGCTTTACTCTATTGTTTTCCAAAGTGACCTCCACGAAGCGCCCTCCAAGAACCGCTTGTCTCTCTACAACAAGCATCCATCACAGATTTCTTCTTATGAAGAAGCTTCTGCAATAAGACGCTTTCCCTTTTCAATGGCTTCATCGATCGAACCAACCATATAAAAAGCCGCTTCTGGCAGATCATCATAATCACCAGCACAAAGACCTTTAAACCCTTTGATTGTCTCTTCTAAAGGCACGAGTTTTCCTGGTGAACCGGTAAAGGCTTCAGCCACATGGAAAGGCTGCGAAAGGAAACGTTCAATTTTACGCGCCCGTCCTACCAGCAATTTATCATCTTCAGAAAGCTCATCCATTCCAAGAATAGCAATAATATCTTGGAGTGATCTATAGCGTTGCAAGATAGTTTGAACCTGATTTGCAACAGAATAATGCTCTTCTCCCACGATAAGTGGATCCAACATACGTGAGAAAGAATCGAGTGGATCAACCGCTGGATAAATACCCTTTTCGGCAATTGAACGCGAAAGAACGGTCGTTGCATCCAAATGGGCAAAAGATGTCGCAGGTGCTGGATCAGTCAAGTCATCAGCTGGCACATAAATAGCCTGCACAGAGGTAATAGACCCTGTTTTTGTACTTGTAATACGCTCTTGCAAAGCCCCCATATCTGTTGCCAAAGTTGGCTGATAGCCCACAGCAGAAGGGATACGCCCTAGAAGAGCTGACACTTCAGCCCCTGCCTGTGTAAAGCGGAAAATATTATCCACGAAGAAAAGAACATCTTGTCCTTCATCACGAAAACTTTCTGCAATAGTCAATCCGGAAAGAGCAACACGAGCACGCGCTCCTGGTGGCTCATTCATTTGTCCATACACGAGGGCACATTTTGACCCTTCTGTTGAACCATTATTGTCTTTCGGATTCACATTCACGCGGCTTTCGATCATCTCATAATAGAGATCATTTCCCTCACGTGTACGTTCTCCCACACCAGCAAATACTGAATATCCCCCATGGGCCTTTGCAATATTGTTGATGAGTTCCATAATGAGAACGGTTTTACCAACACCAGCACCGCCAAACAAACCAACTTTACCACCTTTAGAATAAGGTGCTAACAAATCAACGACTTTAATACCAGTAACAAGAATTTCTGATACTGTTGATTGTTCAACATACTGGGGAGCTTCTTGATGAATAGAGCGCGTTTTAGTTGAAGCGATAGGCCCAACATTGTCAACCGGTTCACCAATCACATTCATAATACGACCAAGCGTTGCCTCTCCAACGGGGACACTGATCTGTGTCCCTGTATCAAAAACCTTTTGTCCACGCGCCAACCCATCGGTTGTGTCCATAGCAATCGTACGCACGGTATTTTCACCCAAATGCTGAGCAACTTCTAAAACCAGCCTATTACCTAGATTGTCTGTTTCTAATGCATTAAGAATATTTGGCAACGCGCCTTGGAACTGCACATCAACGACAGCACCAATAACCTGTTTGATCACCCCCACGGCCCCTTTTGCACGTGCATTTTTAGAAGATGAGCGCGCAGCACCAGAGGAATCCTTTATGCTAGTTTGAGCTTTTGATGCGGCTTTTTTCACGCTTGAACGAGCAGTTGTTTTCTTTTTCTCAACTTTTTCTGCTCCTTTGCTTGACGTCACTGCTTTTACCATCAATCCTTACCTTTTCAATTTACAGCGCTTCAGCGCCCGCAATAATTTCGATCAATTCTGTCGTGATCTGTGCCTGACGTTGACGATTATAAGCCACCGTCAGTTTATTAATCATTTCACCCGCATTACGCGATGCATTGTCCATAGCAGTCATTTTTGCGCCCATTTCCCCGGCAACATTTTCAAGCAAAGCCCGAAAGATTTGCACAGAAAGATTGCGGGGCACCAGCACATCCAAAAGGGAAGCTGCATCAGGTTCATAATCATAAACCATCGCTTGTTGCTCTCCGCTTTTGTCTATTTTTCCAATGCTCTCTCCTGCTTCAACAGCGTTTTTGAGAGAAAACATTGGAATTAATCCAAAAGCCACTGGACGCTGATTAATCACTGAAACAAATTCAGAGTAAAACAGCGTACACACATCAAACGCACCTTTATCGAATAACTCAACGATCCGTTGGCTGATCATTGCCGCCTCTGCAAAACCAATCCGCTTTACAGCATGCAAATCGACGTGATCAATCATCAAATTTTTGTAATCACGCGATAAAATATCTGCTCCCTTTTTGCCCACGGTTAAGATTTTAACGATTTTACCATCGGAAAGCAGTGTTTCTATCTCTTCACGCGCACGACGTGCAATTTGCACATTAAAAGCCCCACAAAGTCCACGTTCAGCAGTACATACCACCAAAAGATGCACATCATCTCGACCAGTACCGCGCATAAGAGGAGGCGCATCAATCCCATCAACATCAGTAGCAACATTGGCTAAGATAGCTGCCATCCGTTGTGCATAAGGACGTCCAGATTCAGCTGCCTCTTGCGCACGATGCAACCTTGCTGCCGCAACCATTTGCATGGCTTTGGTAATTTTCTGTGTTGCCTTAACCGAGGCGATACGGTCTCTAAGATCTTTCAGCGAAGCCATACGAGCCTTCCATCAATTCATTACGAAAAAATTTTCGCATAGGTATCAAGGACAGCAATCAACTTACCCTTAAGTTCATCGGTTATCTGTTTTTGGTCCGCAATTGCCTGCAAAAGATCTTGATGATCATTACGCAGAAGCGTTAAGAGCCCCTGCTCAAAACGACCAACATCAGAAACAGCCAATGCATCAAGATAACCATTCACACCAGCAAAGATAACCACCACCTGTTCTTCTGTTTTCAGTGGAGAGAATTGCGGTTGTTTCAAAAGCTCAGTCAAACGTGCACCGCGGTTCAAAAGACGTTGTGTTGATGCATCCAAATCTGAACCAAACTGTGCAAAAGCTGCCATTTCACGATATTGCGCCAACTCACCCTTGATCGAACCGGCAACTTGCTTCATTGCTTTAATTTGCGCAGCAGAACCAACACGTGACACAGAAAGACCAACATTCACAGCAGGACGAATTCCCTGATAGAACAAATTTGTTTCTAGAAAAATCTGCCCATCGGTGATAGAAATCACATTTGTAGGAATATAAGCAGAAACATCATTTGCTTGTGTTTCAATAACTGGTAAAGCGGTCAAAGATCCGGAACCATTTTCAGCATTAAGCTTTGCAGCCCGCTCTAAGAGACGCGAATGAAGATAGAACACATCACCAGGGTAAGCTTCACGACCAGGCGGACGACGCAGCAAAAGAGACATTTGACGATAAGCAACAGCCTGTTTTGAAAGATCATCATAACCGATCAAAGCATGTTGGCCATTATCACGGAAATATTCCCCCATTGCACAACCAGCAAGAGGAGCGATAAATTGCATAGGAGCAGGATCAGAAGCGGTAGCTGCTACGATAATGGAATATTCAAGAGCTCCACGCTCTTCCAAAATTTTAACGAACTGAGCAACTGTTGAACGTTTTTGGCCAATAGCGACATAGATACAATAGACTTTGTCTTGGTTTTTTCCAGCATCTTTTTCATGGAAAGGCTTTTGATTTAAAAATGTATCAAGCAAGATTGCTGTTTTTCCTGTTTGACGATCACCGATCACCAACTCACGTTGTCCACGACCAATGGGAATGAGTGCATCAATAGCTTTCAATCCCGTTGACATTGGCTCATGCACTGACTGACGCGGAATAATCCCAGGAGCTTTGACATCGACACGACGACGTTCTGTTGCTTTAATGGGGCCCTTTCCGTCTATAGGATTTCCCAATGCATCGACAACACGCCCGAGCAAAGCTGGTCCCACAGGAACATCGACGATAGCGCCTAACCGTTTAACGGTATCACCTTCACGAATATCACGATCTGATCCAAAAATCACAACCCCGACATTATCGATTTCCAGATTCAAAGCCATACCATGCACGCCATTTGCAAAGGAAACCATTTCACCTGCTTGGACATTATCCAAACCATAAACGCGGGCGATACCATCTCCCACAGAGAGCACCCAACCAATTTCTGAAACTTCAGCCTTTTGGTCGAAGTCCCTGATTTGCTCTTTTAGAATTTTTGAAATTTCAGACGGTCTAATATCCATCAGCTGACCTCTTTTTTCAATGCAAGCTTAAGCGAAGATAATTTTGTCGCAAGCGACGTATCAATCTGAGATGACCCCACGCGAACGATCAGTCCACCAAGAATTGTTGGATCAACACACATATGTAGCAAAACCTTTCCTCCAACGACACTTTCCAAAGCCTTACGCAACTCTTTTTCTTGTTGAGAACTCAACGAACAAGCAGAAACGATCTGCGCCGAAACTTGCCCACGCGCAAGAGCAACACGGCGCTGAAAAGCATGTAAAATGCCAGATAAGGCAGAAAGCCTACGATTTAGCGCAACAACACGCACAAAATCACCAATAATCTGACCAGCGCCCTTATCAGCAAAGCTGATGCTTTCACAAATAGAATGCATCACTTTAATCTGCTCTTTAGCCGAAAAGAATGGGCTTTGAACGAAGCGTTTTAAATCTTTATTTTTATCTAAAACGACCAAAAAAGATGCCACTGCCTTTTCAACATTTTCAATGGCCCCTGCTTCTTGAACAAAATCAAAAAGCGCTTGCGCATAGCGTTGATCTACCAATGGCAGCGGTATAAGAGAAAATGAATCCGACACGAAATACCGCCTCTTTCCCTTGAGCGACTCTCTGATAGTTATCAGATGAAATGGATCAGACATTCCAAATTTTAAGAATCTCTTTCTTAAAACCCAGAACAAAAAACTTTCCGGTTTCTAGCATAGACATAACCGACTCGCAACACCACAAACCGACGCTTTCTGAAAATTTTTGAATAAAACGCTCAAAATATTTTCGGAAACGATTTTTCAGAGAACCATCCGTTTTCTACATCTCTTTTTTGGCATTCTCTGACAAATTTTTCAAGTCCCTTTTCTTCATGTTCGGTAAGAGATCTGAAACGAGAGGCAAAAAATAATCATCTTTAGTTTTAAAACGGGACATTTTCCTTAAAATGCCCTTGCACCAAAAGAATCTCCGAGACCCAAGACCGAAGACCCAAGACCCAAGACCGAAGACCGAAGACCGAAGACCGAAGACCGAAGACCGAAGACCGAAGACCGAAGACCGAAGACCGAAGACCGAAATTGCATCGCTTCAAGCTTATAAGCAAGCAATAAAAACGAATGTACTCTTAAAAAAGTAAGCAACCAATCTTTTTACTTAAAATTGTCTTTTTGCTTAAAGTTACCCCTCTTTAATAATTGGGCATCTCCAATGAGAAAGCCTTCCCACAGACTCTTTTTGAAAACATTTTTTGAGCAAACAAACCTCCACGATATACCCCTTTGTTTTTAGAGAAAACTTTGTGGATCAATATCAATTTGGACCCGAACAGAAGAAGGCATTTTGGGTGCATTTGCAAATATTGCACGAATAAACCCTTGCATATCAAAAGAACGTTGCCCCTGTAGCAAAAGCCGAAAGCGATAACGTCCCCGTATAAGAGCCAGCGGCGCCTCTGCCGGCCCCATAATCGAGACATTTTTTTCCCTTGGTGCCATTTGGCGTAACACACGCGCATACTGTTCTGCCGCTTGGCGCTTTTCTGAAGACACAATCAAAGCAGCAAGCCGCCCATAAGGTGGAAGATGATACTGCTGCCGCATTGCAATTTCGTGCGTATAAAAATCCTCACGTTGCTGCGCAAGTAAAGCTTGTATCACCGGATGATCGGGTTGATAAGTTTGTAATAATCCTAAACTTTTCAACCCCATACGCCCTGCCCTGCCTGTAACTTGCAACAAAAGTTGAAAGGTGCGCTCAGCCGCACGCAAATCGCCATTCGCAAGACCAAGATCAGCATCAATGACCCCAACCAGGGATAGCCCTGGAAAATGATGCCCCTTAGCGACAAGCTGCGTTCCAATGATAATATCAACATCGCCATTTGCAACAGCTTCTAATTCGTGTCGTAACTGACGAATTCCACCTTTGAGATCGGTTGAGAGAATCAACAACCGCGCATGTGGAAAAAGCCCCCGTGTTTCCTCAGCAATTCTTTCCACCCCCGGTCCGCAAGCCACGAGATGGTCTAAAGTGCCACATTCAGGGCACGCTTCTGGAAGCGGCTGATGATAACCACAATGATGGCATTTGAGCTGTCCTTGCGAGCGATGCTCCACCAACCAACTCGAGCAGTCCGTACAATGAAAGCGATGTCCACAAATGCGACAAAGTGTTAAAGGTGCATAACCACGCCGATTGAGAAAAAGCAGTGCCTGTTCACCCTTTTCGATGGTTTGTGTCAAAGCCGCTTCAAGGGCAGAAGAAATAAAGCGCCCTTTTTGCACACCACCTTGACGCATATCAACCACCCGCAACTGTGGAAGTGCTGCTGCTTTAAAGCGCGATGGCAAATTTACACGCTGATAACGCCCAGCCAAGACATTTGCCTGACTTTCAATTGACGGTGTAGCTGAAGATAAAATAACCGGAAAATGCTCAAAAGAGCCCCGTGCAACTGCCATATCACGCGCATGATAAAAAATGCGCTCTTCTTGTTTATAAGCACTATCATGTTCTTCATCGACAACAATTAAGCCCAAATCTGGAAAGGGAAGAAAAAGCGCCGAACGTGCTCCGGCAACAACCCGCACCCGCCCTTCTGCAACTTGCCGCCACACACGCTCACGACGACGCGGCGCCAAATCTGAATGCCACTCAGCAGCAGCAGCT
Organism: Bartonella jaculi; assembly: GCF_039543045.1. Lineage (NCBI taxonomy): Bacteria > Pseudomonadati > Pseudomonadota > Alphaproteobacteria > Hyphomicrobiales > Bartonellaceae > Bartonella > Bartonella jaculi. The sequence goes on along the minus strand of NZ_BAABIZ010000007.1, from coordinate 35,308 downwards.
CCAAAACGCATATGAAAACGATCTAAAAATTGTTGTGTTAAAGCAATTTCCGGCAACAAAATCAAAACCTGCTTACCACAGGTCAGTGCTTGAGCAACCGCTTCAAAATAAACTTCTGTCTTTCCTGATCCGGTAATGCCATCCAGCAAAAAAACTTGAAACTGAGAAGACAAAACCCCCTCTCGCAAAAGGCGCGCTGCTTCATTCTGCGCTCCCTCCAATACGGGGAGACAAAAATCAGGATCAGGCATCGCCACAAGATCGGGTGGAGGCACCATAACATCTTCAAAAACCCCCAACGCTTTCAACCCCTCAACAACGGAAACGGAAGTTCCCGCCGCATGCGCAAGACCAGAACGCGTCCAAACCTCACCTTGGCATGCCAACTCTAAAACCCGTGATCGCGCTGGTGTGAGACGCGCCACTTTCCCTCCACGATAGCGCAATCCTAGCATCTGCGCTTCAGGCTCTAAAGCAGCTGGTACACACAAAACCAATCGAGCAACAAGACCAAAAGGCGCCATTGTATAGCGACTAACAAAACGCAAAAACGTAATCATCTCTGCCTTTAACGGCGGACAATCAAAAACATGAAGGAGAGAGCGTAATTTTTCACGCGCCACAGGTGGAGCACTTTGCCCCTCTTTTGTCGTTTGCTCTCCAACATCCACGACAACACCACAAACTTCCCGCCCCATAACTGGAACACGAACAAAAGACCCAACCTCACACGCCATAGCAGATGGGACCCCGTAACTATAAGCCTGAGCAACAGGAAGAGGCACCAATACGGAAACAATCTTTCTCTCTCTCATATCCCTCCTCTCTTGTTCACCTCTCTCACGTTTTTTGTCACATATGGCTTCATCTTTTGTCCCAACTTTTTAGACGCGCCCTTTTATACAAGTCTCTTTTATCAAACCCCTTTTATCAAATATTGTCCTTGCATTTTATATCTTTTTGACATTTCACTATCCGTTATGAAAAATCTGCCCTTTTCATGGTCTCTCATTCCCTCCCCCAACAAATACCTTGGAAACAATGGTCTTTTCAATCCGCCCCCCTTTGCAAAACGCAAATAAAGAACCAAAGTCTCCCTTCACAGCAGAATAAGCCCTATAACTATAAGCATGCGCAGCCAATAGAGGGCACCAATATTAAGACTCTCTTTCCCGTCGCTCTCCCCTACCACTTTTGCCATTATCTTCTATTTCAACTTTTATACCAACACTATCTCATTTTATACCAACACTATCTCAGCAGCTATTTTTGACATCTGATCCAGTGTGAAGGATTACAACTTCGCATGATCTCTCATTTCCTCAGTGAACAATATCTTATCAACAATGATTCTTTGCGCCCCCCATGGCTAAAATACAAACAAAAGGAACATGTCTCTTTTTTCTATTTTTCAAATGGAGAGAGTCCATAAAGAAGTACTAAAACCGAAAAGTTCTTTTTTATCACGTTTGATTTCAGTACCAATTTTTCCAGCGATAAGCATTTTCAACATATAGGGAACGCAAATACCGTAAGCGCTAGCATCATAAACATCCCCTTCCCACATTTTTGCCCTCTTCCCAACTCATCTCTCAACTTACCCTATGAGAGACGCATCCTTCCTCTTGCTTTTGTGATAAACAATGGCGCATAACAAAAACAGGCTGAAACATCAGAGGCTTTAAAGTAAAGAACTAAAAAACCAAGGAGGTTGGAGATGAAATTTTTTGTGGATAGTGCCAATATTGAAGAAATCCGAGAGTTACAAAATTTAAGCCTCGTTGATGGTGTCACCACCAATCCCTCTCTTATCCTAAAATCGGGACGTAATATTCTTGAAGTGACAAAAGAAATTTGTGCCCTCGTCAAAGGACCTGTTTCTGCTGAAGTTACAGCAACAGAGTTTGAAAATATGATGAAAGAAGCGGCTATTTTAGCAAAAATTGCCGATAATATTTGCATCAAGCTTCCCTTAACGCTCGATGGATTAAAAGCCTGTAAAGCGCTTACAGCACAAGGATTAAAAACAAATCTCACACTCTGTTTTTCTGCTAATCAAGCTTTATTAGCTGCCAAAGCAGGCGCAACATTTATTTCACCTTTTATCGGCAGGATTGATGATTGCGGCAGTGATGGCATTGAACTGCTTCACGAAATTCGCACAATTTACGATAACTACAATTTTGCAACACAAATTTTAGCAGCCTCAATTCGCACGGTTAATCATGTCAAAGAAGCAGCACTAAGTGGTGCAGATGTTGCAACTATTCCACCGGCAATTTTAAAAGCGCTGGTCAAACACCCTTTAACCGATAAAGGCTTGCAACTCTTCCTCGATGATTGGAAAAAAACTGGACAAAATATCGCTTAACGTCCAGAAGTTTTATTTGTAAGGTCCCTTGAAAGCAACAGTAAAATCTGTTCAGCCAATTCCTCAGCCACACGCTTCCTAGCGTCTTCTTCTGCTTGCATCGTTGCATATTCTTGCCGGAGTCTTTCAAAAGAAGCACGCATTGTTGCCGTTCCTTTGGCAACAGGAGCACTTTTCATATCCTGCAAGATATAAGAAGCCTTCCCCACCACGGTTCCAACGGAAGGCCGCCCCTCTCTTTTTCTATCATAATCAACCTCTATTTGTACAGATTCCCTTGTAAAAGTGGACGTTTGCAAAGCCAATTGATAAGCCGGAATGGAGGGTTTACTGCCATTACCATACAAAAGAAATAACAAATGATTGCGCACCATTTGACCAAAACGATCTGCAGGTTCTGCAACGATAATAGACGCAAGCTTTGCAGCAAGCCCCGAAGAAGCCTTGCCAGAATGTGGACCATAAGAAATAGAATTCATTGTAGACGAACTCTGCGACACTTGACGATAAAGCGGCTCAACTTCGCACCCACACAAAAGTGTGAATAAACCAGCTAAAACCACAAGAATAAAATTTTTAGAAAACGACATTCACAATCCTTTGTGGAACAATAATCATTTTTTTCACTGTTTTTTCGACAAGATGCGCTTGTACAAAATCAAGAGTCAAAACAGCTTCTTTAATCATTTCTTCATTTGCCGTTGCGGCAACAGTCACCTCACCACGTTTTTTACCATTAATCTGCACCGGTAAAGTATAGCACTCTTCAACAGTTAACGCAGGGTCATAAACCGGCCAAGGAAGCTCAGAAACAAGAGATTTTCCTCCTAAAGCCGCATGACATTCTTCCGCCAAATGCGGCATAATAGGTGCAATCATCGCGAGGAAAAAATCCAGAGCTTGACGCAAAGCAGCCTTCATTTCACCCTCAGCATTTTCTATCCTATTTAACAATGGCGCCATGATGTTTAAGAATTCATAAAGGCGTGCAATTGCCCGATTAAAGGCAAATTTTTCCAAATCATCCTCTACAGCACGGAGCATGCGATGCGCCGTTTTTGAGAGTTCTAAAGCTTCACCCTGATGCCCAGCACAAGGCAAAACGTCCCTTAACACTGGAGCACCCAAAGCCACACAGCGCCAAACGCGTTGCACAAAGCGATGTGCGCCTTCAACACCAGATTCCGTCCAGATAACATCCCGATCAGGAGGAGAATCTGATAATACAAACCAGCGCACAGTATCCGCTCCATAGGATGCGATAATATCGTCAGGATCAACAACATTCTTTTTAGATTTTGACATTTTTTCAATCGAACCAATCATCACTTCACTTTGATCGGTCAATTTGTAAGCCTGACGTTTTCCATCTTTTTCCACAATTGAAATATCGGCTGGTGAAACCCATCCCTGTTCATCCCGATAAGTTTCATGAACGACCATACCTTGGGTAAAAAGCCCCTTAAAAGGTTCGTCCACAGTCACATGCCCCATCAATTTCATGGCACGCATAAAAAAGCGGGCATAGAGAAGATGAAGAATGGCATGTTCAATTCCCCCGATATATTGTTGTACAGGCAACCATTCTGTTGTCGCTTGTTTATTAACAGGTTCTTGTGCAAAAGGTGCGGTAAAGCGGGCATAATACCAGGAGGAGTCAACAAATGTATCCATGGTATCGGTTTCGCGTTTGGCAGGTTGACCACAGCCAGGACAAGCCACTTTTTGCCATGTTTCATGACGCTCAAGTGGATTGCCAGGTTGATCAAAAGTGACATCATCAGGCAACACAACTGGCAAATCAGCGCGCGGCACAGGAAGCACTCCACAAGTTGCACAATGGATCATCGGAATTGGGCACCCCCAATAACGTTGACGCGAAATACCCCAATCACGCAAGCGAAATTGCACTGTTTTTTGCCCCTGAGGCTGCCCTCCAAGCATTTGCCCTTCAAGCTTTTTAGCTGCTGCTTCAAAAGCTTGTTGTGGTGTCAAACCATTTAAAAAGCTGGAATTGATCATCACACCATCACCGGTATAAGCCGTTTCCCCAATCACAAAATCTTCTCTCTCAATTCCTTTTGGTAAAACCACCGGCTGCACAGGAAGGTCATATTTCCGTGCAAAATCCAAATCCCTCTGATCATGGGCAGGACAACCAAAAACAGCCCCTGTTCCGTAGTCCATAAGCACGAAATTAGTGATATAAACAGGAATATGCACTGTTTGGTCAAAAGGATGAACAGCCAAAAGCGGCGTGCGAAATCCTTGTTTTTCAGCTGTTTCAAGTGCTACAGTTGTCGTGCCACCGCACCGACACTCTTCGATAAAAGCGCTGAGCATCTTATCTTTTTGTGCGAGAGCTTGTGCAATAGGATGATCGAAAGACAATGCTAAAAAAGAAGCACCAAACAGCGTATCAGGCCGTGTTGAATAACAGACCACCTCATCAAACGCCCCAGAAGCCTCATCAGCAGCAGCCTCTGTCGACTTCAAAGCCCAACGAATCAGGAGTCCTTGTGACTTTCCAATCCAATTTCTTTGCATCGTTCGAACTTTTTCAGGCCATTGCTCGAGCTCTTCCAGCCCTGCCAGTAAATCCTCACTAAAATCGCTAATTTTGAAAAACCACTGTGTCAATTCACGCTGTTCCACCAACGCGCCAGAACGCCATCCCCGCCCATCAACAACTTGTTCATTGGCCAAAACGGTGTGGTCAACGGGGTCCCAATTCACCTTAGCCACTTTGCGTGCCACCAATCCCTTTTGATAGAAATCAAGAAAGAGCATTTGTTGGCGATGGTAATAATCCACATCACAAGTTGCAAATTCTCGCACCCAATCTAGAGAGAGCCCTAATTGCTTTAATTGCCCGCGCATTACAGCAATATTCTGATAAGTCCAAGTTTTAGGATGCACTTTATTTTGCATGGCAGCATTTTCTGCCGGCATTCCAAAAGCATCCCACCCCATAGGATGAAGCACATTAAACCCCTTAGCGCGTTTATAGCGTGCAACGACATCTCCCATGGCATAATTGCGCACATGCCCCATGTGAATGCGTCCAGAAGGGTAAGGAAACATTTCTAAGACATAGTATTTTTCACGGCAATCTTCTTGGGAGATCTGAAAAAGTTTCTTTTCCTCCCAAATTTTTTGCCATTTTTGTTCTCGGGCACGTGGATTATAGCGTTCACCTAAATGATAACGTTCAATCGTCATTTCTATTATACTCTTTATAAAATTGAACTAAAAAACTTGTTTTATGCTTGACCATGGATTAACCCCATCGTCAACATTTTCAGTAAATATTTTACAAAGTTTTTACAAACAATTGCCAAATCCGTAAATAAAAAGGGAAAGTACAAAAATATGAGCACACTGAGCATCCCACCTGATGTCCCTTCCATTGAAGCATGGAAAAACCTTCAAAAAGACATTGCTGAGACATGTCAAGACTATAATCGCCCCTTGAGAGAGGTTGAACTTATCGCGGTTTCAAAAACGGTCTCTACAGATAACATACGCCCGCTTTTGCAAGCAGGACAGCGTCTTTTCGCAGAAAACCGAGTGCAAGAAGCTGCTGAAAAATGGCCTAGCCTTCGCCAGCAATTTGCAACCATTGAACTTCACCTCATCGGTCCTCTACAATCGAATAAAACAGCAGAAGCAGTGAAACTTTTTGATGTCATTCAAACAGTTGACCGCGAAAAAATAGCCAAAAGCTTGGCAGAAGAAATGCAAAAACAAAAAAGGCATCTCCCCTGCTATGTTCAAGTCAATATTGGCTTAGAGCCGCAAAAAAGTGGTATCGCACCACAAGAAGTGACATCTTTTGTCACCCAATGCAAAAATCACTATGGACTTGATATCATCGGTCTTATGGCAATCCCCCCCGTACAAGAAAACCCTGGTCCTTATTTTGCCCTGCTAGCAAAACTAGCAAAAAAAGCCGGTCTCCCAAAGCTTTCCATGGGCATGTCTAATGACTTTAAAACAGCTCTTCAACTTGGCTCTAACGTCCTTCGCATTGGCTCTGCTTTATTTGGCAAACGCCCTGTCTAAGCGCACCTTCACCAAAAGTGCCGCAAAAAAGAACCCCATTTGTAAAGGCAAAATGATGAGAACGATAAAATGGCAAGAACAACAAAGGTGCGTGACAGATGCGTGAAAAAAGTGCCGCGCGCTAAATGATCACAAAAAAATTCCGCATAGTTGCACAATAGTTCTCATTAAAAAACATAAATTGTATCAATCTCACCAATCCACATAAACAATCCCGCACTTACCAAGTGTGCAAAGCAAGCCAAGGAAAGGCTTAAAACATGAGTGTAAATACAGCACCCAAATTCTCATATAAGCCAATGAGCCAAATAAGCCCCTAAAGTACCCAAGAAATCGCTAAGAGCTTTGCAAAACAGCATGGATAGCAATCATAATGCCCCAAGCATAGCACAAAGGCTTTCTACACACTAAAAAAGTAAAATACGGTCGATAATCGCCTGAAAAATAAATGAATTTACCCAGTACATGCGCAAAAAATGGCAATGCAACTGAATTCAATAACCATATGAATATACTTCCTTATGTTCTTTATAAACCAAGAAAAAATACCAACTTTTCAGATGCATAATTATTCTAATTTCAAACCTCAATTAAGAAAAAATATGGAAATATTTCTCATATTTTAAAATATTACAAATAATATTATTATCTTTTTAAGAAGAATATTTCTTACATTCATAATATATTGAATTGTTTATAGATATTTTTATTACTATTTTTTTAAATTATATTTGACACCTTAAAAAGAGAAATGATAAGCATTTGCATGTATCGTGATGATACGTTTATTCCAAAATTAAAGGGGGATTTATATGCGTAATTTTGGTTCAGGCTTAGTTTATAATTTAAATGATTCAACACCTGTTTATGGAAATGCATGTAGCGTTAATGATTTCGCTTATAACATGGCTGTAGGAGGCTTGAATGGAGCTTTTCATGGAGGAGTAGGCGGAGCATTTGCAGGTGCTTGGGCTGGAGGACCAGCAGGTGCACTTTCAAGCGGGCTAATAGGTGCCGGAGGGGGCTTCTTAGCAGGTGCTGGTTGGGGGTTCGTCCAGAAAGCTCATGAGTGTTGGTTCTAATTTATAGAGAATAGCAACAAAGATATCTCTGAAATTAGTAGTTTTATAAATATATTCGAAAGAATATACCAAAATAAAATATCTACATCTATGGATAAAAAATTTTTAGAGATATCTACTATGGGTCACATCTTATAATCAGGATTTTGTTATAATGAATATTCATTATGAAATAATAAGAATGTTTTGCATGTTTGTTGTATTTGTCTCTCTCTATACTACTATTATCAAAGTATGCTGTGGGAGGAGTTGGAAGTTAGCTATCATAACATCATTATCGGGAGGAGTTATGCTCCTTATTTTGGATAGTTTGTGTAGATACTTTGGTTTATATTAATCTTTATTGGATGAGTTGCGATAACACTGAAAAAAATAATTTTCAGAGATATCTATTATGTGTAATATTAATAATTGGATTTTTTTTATAATGAACATTCGTTATGAAATTACAAGACTATTTTGCATGCTCATTGTATTTGTCCCTATATATGCTACTTTTGCTAAAGTATTCGGTGGTTGGGATTGGAAAGTAGCTATAATAACAGGATTATCAGTAGGTATTATGTTCTTTATTTCTGATGTTTTATGTAGATACTTCGGTTTATATTAATCTTTATTGGATGAGTTGCGATAACACTGAAAAAAATAATTTTCAGAGGTACTTATTATGTATCATATAATATAAAGGATTTTGTTATAATGGATATTTATTCTGAAATTGTAAGACTATTTTTCATGCTCATTATAATGACTCCTATAATTGCCATTCCTTTTAAAATATTCACTGGTATTGGTTGGAAATTGTCTATTCTAATGGCATTATCGTCAGTTATTATGTTCTTTATCTCTAATTTTTTGCGTAGATATTTTGGTTTATATTAATATCGTAACAATACTTCTTTTCAAAACAAGAGAATAAAAATAAAAACATTCAAAGCGATAAAGCGCCTTCATCTTCCTTTTTTAAGCCGTTTTAAAAACGCTCATTTTTATGTGCTTATAAAAAGCTCTATAAGATACTTTACCACATTTGCGCACATAAAAGCAGCATAAAACACTCTCTTCAATATCATCACATTAAATTTTAAAAATTGACTATTTTAATTTTTGTCATTTAATCTAATCTCAAAATGAAAAGCTTACGGGGAAGTTTTGCCTAAAGGATACAGTGGCTAATTTTTCCCAACAATATGAAAAGAGGGAACATATGTCTGAAAAAATCTATCCAATATCAGAAGATATAAAAAAAACTGCTCTCATCAATGAGGAAACCTATCAACAGTGGTATCAAGAAAGTATCAATAATCCAGAAAGCTTCTGGGCAAAACATGGTCAATGTATTGAATGGTTTAAACCTTATACAAAAGTAAAAAATACTTCATTTAACGGTGATGTCTCCATTCAATGGTATGAAGATGGAGTAACAAACGTTGCCTATAATTGCATTGATCGCCACTTAAAAAACCATGGTGATCAAATCGCACTGATTTGGGAGGGAGATAACCCTTATCATGATAAAAAAGTAACCTATAACGAGCTTCATGAACATGTTTGCTGTTTTGCCAATATCTTAAAGAACCACGGCGTCAAAAAAGGTGACAAAGTCACGATTTACCTAACCATGATTCCTGAAGCAGCCTATGCCATGCTCGCTTGCGCTCGCATTGGTGCCATTCATTCGGTTATTTTCGCGGGCTTTTCTCCTGAGGCAATAGCAGGACGCATTGTTGACTGTGAATCGACCTTCATCATTACCGCTGACCATGGTTTGCGTGGTGGAAAGCGAATTAACTTAAAAGATAATGTGGACCACGCTATTGAGATTGCCGCCCGCCAAAACGTGCATGTAAACCAAGTCATGGTCATACGACGTACCTGCGGACCCATTAATTGGGTAGAAGGACGAGATTTTTGGTACCATGAGGAAATACCCCATGCAAAAACAGATTGTCCTGTAGAACAAATGAATGCTGAAGATCCCCTTTTTATTCTTTACACCTCGGGCTCTACAGGCAAACCGAAAGGTGTTTTGCATACAACAGCGGGTTATCTTGTTTATGCGGCGATGACCCATAAATATGTTTTTGATTATCATCTTGGTGAAATTTACTGGTGCACTGCTGATATTGGTTGGATTACGGGTCATTCTTACTTAGTTTATGGTCCCTTATGCAATGGTGCTACCACTTTAATGTTTGAAGGTACACCAACCTTTCCTGATAAAGGCAGATTCTGGGAAATCGTTGATAAACACCAAGTCAATACATTCTACACTGCACCAACGGCTATTCGTGCTTTAATGGGGGCAGGCAATTCATTTGTTGAACGCTCGAAAAGAACATCCCTACGTCTGTTAGGCACGGTGGGCGAACCGATTAATCCAGAAGCATGGGAATGGTTTTATCATACGGTTGGCAATAATCACTGCCCTATTCTTGATACATGGTGGCAAACAGAAACAGGAGGGCATATGATCACCCCCTTGCCCGGTGCAACAGACTTAAAAGCAGGATCAGCCACCCGTCCTTTTTTTGGTGTACAACCTCAAATTGTTGATGAACAAGGAGATATTCTAGAAGGAGAAGCAGAAGGCAATCTCTGCATCATTGACTCATGGCCAGGTCAAATGCGCACTCTTTACAATGACCATGAGCGCTTTATTGAAACCTATTTTTCCACATATGAGGGAAAATATTTTACAGGCGACGGTTGTAGACGCGATAGCGATGGCTATTATTGGATTACAGGACGGGTTGATGACATTCTCAATGTCTCTGGACACAGGCTAGGAACAGCTGAAATTGAATCAGCGCTCGTTTCTCATCCTGCTGTTTCAGAAGCAGCGATTGTTGGTTATCCGCATCCCATTAAAGGACAGGGGATTTACAGTTTTGTCACCTTAATGGAAGGAACAGCCGCTAGTGAAGAGTTACATAAAGAGCTTATTCGGCATGTCAGGAAGGAAATCGGCTCCATAGCCATATTGGATAAAGTTCAATTTGCCCCTCAACTGCCCAAAACACGGTCGGGAAAAATTATGAGACGTATTTTGCGAAAAATCGCAGAAAACAACTTTGATAACTTAGGAGATATTTCAACCCTTGCCGAACCACAAGTTATTGATGATCTTATTGCCAACCGCCAAAATAGAGAAGCCACGACTTAATAGGGAAAACCCCCAACGGTGACTTTAGCGTGCCTGCTGGAATTATTTCTGCACACTCAAAGTCACCGATGAAGGTAAAAAGAAACAAGAACAATTCAACAGGTATTCTTTCTCAATACCAAATCAGCAACGGTAGAAGAAAAACGCGCACAATTGTAGGCATATAAATTCTCACAAGAACTTGAAGCAATAAGAGCGCAGCTCCCTTGGCTCATCACTAAAAAAGAGCAACGACCTCTGCACCAAAAAACAGGAATGCTTGCTCTTATGTTTCTGCTAGAATCACATTGAAATTCCTGCTAAAATCACAAATAAAAGTCAAAAGAAAAATGGAACAAACGCAAGATAAAAACAGAAATGGTATTGATGATATTCTCACAGAGGATATTTCTCAATAACAAGCCAGAAGCATTTTATAACTATAGAGCATAACCCCAACCAAGAGCCCAAAGCAATGAGAGAAAAGGTCTTTACAATAACGCAAGATAAAAACAGAAGTGGTAACGAAAAGTGATTCATTTTGAAAACGTTGGTTTACGCTACGGAATGGGCCCTGAAGTTCTCCGTGATATCAGCTTTCATATTCCTCCTGGATCATTTCAGTTTTTAACCGGCGCTTCTGGAGCGGGTAAGACATCATTGATGCGTCTTATGTTTTTGGCGTTGAAACCCACCCGTGGTCATATTGATCTCTTCGGAAACGATACAGCATTACTCAAACGACAAGAGCTCCCCGCCCTACGACAACGCATTGGGGTTGTCTTTCAAGATTTTCGTCTGCTTGATCACATGACCACCTATGAAAATGTCTCTTTACCTTTACGCATTAAGGGACAAGAAGAAGCAACTTATCGCAGTGAAGTGGAAGATCTTCTCTGTTGGGTCGGTCTTGGAAATCATATTCATGTTTTACCACCAGTTCTTTCCGGTGGAGAGAAACAAAGGGTAGCGATTGCACGTGCACTTATTGATCAACCTGAAATCCTTCTGGCTGATGAACCCACAGGAAATGTTGATCCACCTTTGGCAAAACGCCTTCTCCGCTTGTTTATTGAATTAAACCGTTTTGGAACAGCGGTCGTCATCGCCACCCATGATATCGCACTAATGGAACAAGTGGCAGCACGGCGTATGCTTCTTCATAACGGACGGATGACAATTCATGAATAAGTCTTTTTCAATTTTTACAAGCGATAAAAAACATGCAACGCCTATCATTCCCAGCGGTAACATTTCTGGACAAGCACTTGTTGCAGTCATTGCTATTATGACATTTCTCTCAAGTTTGACATTGATCGGTGTTGATTTTGTGCAACGTGCTGCGAATAGTTGGAGCAATCAAATTAGCTATGAAGCAACAATTCAAATACGCCCTATTGAAAATGTTGATATCGAGAAAGCTCTTCATGATGCGGTTAATTTGGTTAAGACATTTCATGGTGTACAAAACGCCAAAATTGTTGATCAAAAAGCCACTGAAAAATTGCTCGAACCATGGCTTGGAACGGGTTTAAGCTTAAATGAACTGCCTCTTCCCCGCCTTATCATTGTCACATTGCAAGAGGATGCAGAGATCAACTTTAGCGCCATTAATCATGCCATTAAAACACAAATTCCAGGAGGTCAATTTGATGATCACCGTGTTTGGGTAAACCGTTTTGCAAAAATGGCACACACAACTGTTTTCATTGGTTTTTCAATTTTAATACTGGTTTTAAGCTCACTGATACTCACAGTTATCTTTGCCACACGCAATGCACTGGCAGAGAATGCGCATATTATCAATGTCCTTTACTTCCTAGGCACTGAAACTCTTTTCATTGCGCGACAATTTGATTGGCATTTTTTTAAAACTGCGCTACGCGGTGCATTATATGGTGGTGCTACAAGCGCATTGCTGTTTTCTGCTTTCTCTGTCTGGACAAACTATAATCTAGGGACAGTAGAAGCCAACCAAGTAACCGCTTTATTTGGACATTTTTCCATAAGCTCCATTCCCTATGGAAAAATCATTGGCCTTATTCTGTTTGTTTCTTTTCTGACCATGCTGACAAACCGAATGACTATTTTGGCACAACTTAAAAAAATTGATCAATGTGAAAACGGCTTATTTTAATTTTATGACCCACAATTCATATAATTTCAGATCATTGACACAAGACAATCTGGAACACTCTCGCTCCAAGCGCACGAGTCTCTGGCATCCTTGCTGCTGGTTTCGCTATTTTCCGCCGACAGCACTTTCTCTTTTAATAATTGTTCTCTTTTTTTGCGCTGGTTTTGTCATTTTTTCTGAGAGAACTGAGCGGCTTCAACCACCAAGTCCCTTGCCGAAAGCAGATGCAATCATCGTTTTTACGGGGGGAGAAAACCGAATAGAAACAGGTCTGGATCTCTTACAAAAGAGGCTTGGTTCGCGGCTTTTGATCAGTGGAGTAAACACAACAACCAATCTCCAGAGACTAAAGTACAGCACGCATATCACCCCGCAGCTCTTTACCTGTTGCGTTGACATCGGACATGAAGCGACCAACACCAAAGGGAACGCTGAAGAAAGCGCGGCTTGGATTAAAAAACATCACTACCACACAGTTTATATCGTCACCCATGATTACCACATGTGGCGTTCCTTGCGTGAACTTAAATATCTCATGCCTGAGATAAATTTCATTGCCTATCCCGTTAAAAAGAACGACACGGAAAGCACAATACAACAGATCAATCAAATACGCATTCTTGTATTCGAATATATTAAAATGATCGGAGTATACATCAGAACAACATTCTGATCTTTTCACACTGGTTTTCTGAAAACCTCCCAACCAGCTTCTTCACTATATAAGCCGTATTGAAAAGAACATTTTAGATCATAAACAAGGATAGATTCTTTACACAAAACTCATTACCAATACCGCACTCTCTTCATACCAATCCCTTTTTGATATCAATCATGCATTTCTGATAAAGACTCTCTTTGAAACCTAATAACGCATATTTTCTAGAATATTTTTTTGCAGCAGTGTTTGTCTTCTTTTTTGCCTCCGAAACAAACTCCGTCAACTTCTCCAAAGAACATTTTTTGCTCCGTTGTTCAAGATTTTCGCATTACGCATTAATTGTATCACAAACCAAATCCATTTTTTGCATTATGCTAGTTATTTGGCAACTTAATAAGTTGAAATACTTTTGCGCAATACAATCAAAGGATTTAAAGGGCTTTACGCCAGCGCCTATGATAATTTTCCAGATGCAATTTTATAGGACTGGTTCCATTGCCTAACCATTTAAAAAGGAAAATATCTCATTGCAAAAACTTCATCATCAAAGGAAATCTGTAACGAATATTCGCCATTAAAGAGGACAAAAAATCCTTGTATAGGAACCTTATGGAAACCACTTCACACACTTTTCATTATCACGATAAAGAGTAACAGAAAAAGCTTCCATTTCCCTCAACCATACCTCCCGGCTGTTTTATGAAAACAGGCATGCCATACAGCACTACTTTCCTGATCAATGCCCTTTTTACGAACACTTTATCCAGTATGCACTCACAAACAACAAACATATCCCCTGCAATTGTCAAAGCCTAATCGCGTGAGAGAGCAACAACGGGATCAAGCCGTGAAGCCTGCCTTGCTGGTGAAAAACCAAAACATATTCCAATAAGAGTTGAAAAAGTAAGAGAGAGGATAATTGAATCAATCGTATAAACCAAGTGGATAGGTGCCTTAAACAGAAGAAACAAGCCCCCAATAGAAAATCCAAACAGGATTCCCAAACCACCACCAATTACACAAACCAAAATTGCTTCAATGAGAAATTGCTGCAAAATATCGCTCTGTCGTGCGCCCACAGCCATCCTTACTCCGATTTCATTAATCCGCTCAGAAACAGTAACCAACATAATATTCATCACTCCAATACCACCCACAATCAGTGAAATGGCTGCAATAGAAGAGACTAAAAGCGTTAAAATATGTGTACTCTCCATGATACGATTAAGAAAGAATTCGGAATTTCTAATGAAGAAATCTTCCCCACCATGGCGCATAATGAGAAAACGTTTTACCATGTTCTCCGCTAAATGTGAATCGACGTCTTCAGCAATTTTAACCGTAATTGCACGGACTTCTGTTGTTCCAAGAAAACGTGTTTGCACTGTAGTATAGGGCAAATAGATCTGCAACGTATTTGATGCGCCTCCATTTGCGTTATTTTGCGGTTCCACAACACCAATAACACGCGCAGGAACATTACCCACATGCACCACTTTTCCAAGGGGGCTCTCACGACTATGGGGAAAAAGGACAGCAAGTGCTTCTTTTTCGATCACGAGATCAACCGCTCGGTCGTGCACACTTTTCTGATCAAACAACCGCCCTTTAATAGCTTTGAGCCCCTGTGTCTGAAAGAATTGTTCTCCCACCCCCATAATCACAGCATTGACTTCAACTGCATCAAAACGCACCGTTGCGCTTGCTGAAACTTGAGGTGTCACGCCAGCAACATAAGGTAATCCAGAGAGAGCTTCTGCATCAGCTTCCACCAAACTGGTTATTTTCTCTGCTTGTGGATCAGAAAAGCTTTTTCCAGGAAAAATTGTCAATGTATTGGAACCCAAACTCTTAAAATTTTCTAGGATTTTTTCTCGTGTACCATTTCCCAAAGCGACCATTGCAATAATCGCACCAATACCGATAATCACCCCTAACATTGTTAAAAAAGTTCGCATGCGATGCGCATTCATTGCCAACAAAGCCATGACAAACGCCTCACGAAAACGCTCCGCGAAAGAACGAAAAAAACCCATTAATTTTGGGGTTTTTAGACTTCGTGTTTCAGGAAGAGCTTTACTGTTAGCTTTTGTTTTTACAGCCTTTGAAACATTATCAGCAATAATTTCCCCATCACTAATTTCGATGATACGATCTGCTCTTTCAGCCACTTGCATATCATGGGTCACAATGATAATGGTGCGCCCTTCTTGATGAAGCTCATCCAAAATACGCAACACTTCTTGACCACTCTGTTTATCTAATGCACCGGTTGGTTCATCTGCCAGAATGACCTCTGCATCATTCATGAGAGCACGAGCAATAGACACACGTTGTTGTTGACCACCTGACAGCTGGTTTGGACGATGGTTCACCCGATCCCCCATACCCAAGCGCGTTAAAAGATCCTGTGCACGTTTTTTTCTCACCTCCGGTGCACACCCTGCATAAATAGCTGGAATTTCAACATTACCAAGAGCTGTCAATTCATTCAACAAATGATAGCGCTGAAAAATAAATCCAAAATGATTACGCCGCAAAGCTGACAATTCATCAGCGGAAAGGGAGGCTATTTCTTTCTCTGAGATCCAATAGCGCCCCGAAGTTGGTCGATCAAGACACCCTAAGATGTTCATCAACGTGGATTTTCCTGAACCAGAAGCTCCCACAATTGCCACCATTTCACCGCGCTTAATAGTGAGATTGATATCTTTCAAAACAGTAACGAATGTCTCGCCGGCAGGAAATTTGCGTACAATATTTTCCAAAACGAAGACAGCATCTGCTTGCTTTGTTTTCATAGTTTATATCTCATCTTCATTATGTGCACCAGAAGACTCTGGCATCATTCCATTACGCAAGCCCGTGATAACCACATCGCCTTCCTTCAGTCCTGAAACGATCTCTGCCATCACCTTGTTATTAAGCCCAACGACCACCTCTTTTTCCACCACCTTGTCTTGCCCCTCCAAAACAGAAACCCATGCTTTATGCTCTTTTGTCTCATCACGCAAAGCATCACTTGGAATCAACAAGACATTTTGAGCACGACCTAAGATAATATGGACTTGCGCAGTCATATAAGTGCGCAGAAAATTGTCCGCATTATCAACATGTAGAATTCCATTGTAATAGATAGCCGACGATATTAAAGCACTAGAACCACCTACCATACCAGGATTAATACTCACATCAGCACGAATTGCTTCAGGAGCCGGTTCTACCTTTTCTAAAATGCCTTCATAACGACGCTGAGAATTACCTAGAACTGTAAAATAAAGAGGTTGTCCAGCCTGAACTTTAAGAACATCAGCTTCTGAGATTTGCGCCTTGATCGTCATCTTTGATAAATCACCCAAAATAACAATTGTTGGCGCCGACTGAACCGCATTGACATTTTGCCCTTCTTCCACAACTGTTGCCAAAACCGTTCCCGCTGAAGGGGCAGTGATGCGTGTATAACCTAAATTGACCTCTGCACTCTCCACATCAATTTGTGCTTGCACAATCTGCTGACGAAGTTGTTCAATTTGCGCCTCGCGTATTTTTACCTGTGTTGCAGCCTCATCGAGGTTCGCCCGTGAAACCGCACGTGTTTCGATCATTTTTTTCTGACGCACTAAATTTTTCTGTGCAAGATCGAGATAAGCTTCTTGTTCTACCAAACTCGCATAATAATGCGATAATGCTGCTTTTTTTCTTTTTAAATCATTTTCCTGATCTGTAGGATCAATTTCTGCCAAGAGATCGCCTTCTTTCACAACACTCCCAGGGGAAACGCGCATTGACACCACACGCCCTGTTGCGCGCGCACCAACAGCCACCAACCGATAAGGACGCACAAGACCAGAAGCCAAAACACTTTCCTCGATATCACCCCGTTTTACCACCGCTGTCATATAATCCGGCGATGATGTTCCCCAGAAAACAGAACGCAACCATAACCACAAGAAAATAAGGAATATAGCGGTTAAAAAGAAGGAAAGTTTTTTGTGTTTTATAATGAAATTTTTGATTAAACTTTTTTTCATTGCCCTACCTTCATATGCGAACGGGGTGCACCATCAACTATTTCAGGGTGGGATACATCAACAACGCCATCCCAACCACCCCCCAATGCTTTCATCAGTGCAATATATTGAGTAACTAAGGAAATGCGGCTATCTTTAAGTGCCATTTGTGAAGAATAATAAGAACGATCAGCGTTTAACAATTCAAGGAAACTGGTATTTCCATTTTCAAAAAGGCTCCTTGAAAGCTTTAAAGAATGCAAAGAAGCTGCATTTGCAATGACAAGTTTTTCTAGGCGCTGACGTTCTTTAGTCAATTTCACGAGCGCATTTTCTACATCTTCTAGAGCTCCTAACACAGCAGCCCGATAAGCAATAAAAGCTTGATCACGCTGCGCACGTGCTACCGTAACAGAAGCAGCCAGTTGTCCCCCGTTAAAGAAGGGAAAACGAAGACCAGGTCCAAAAGACCATCCAATTGTCGAGTTTTTCCACAATTGACCAATTTCGGTTGCCGCTGTTGAAATATTACCTGTCAAAGTAATGGATGGATAACGCTCTGCTTCACGCTGACCAATTCGCGCTGTGGCTTGCGCATATTGACGCTCTGCCCGTCGTAAATCCGGACGTGTTAACAAAATATCAGCAGGAATTCCTGCTGGTATCGGCCAATGTGGTTGCGGGATTTTTGCCCGTCTAGCGTCTTTTTGCAAAAGATCCTTCAAAGCTGTAGGCACACGACCAGTTAAGACAGAAAGACGATGAATACCCATTGCCAAATTGGCTTCCATCTGTGATATATCCGCTTCGGTATTGGCCATTTGCGCTCGTGCATTTGAAACATCAAGCTCAGCAACATCACCAGCTGTTAATCTAGCACGCATCAATTCATATGTTTTACGCTGTGATGCAGCAACTTGCCGCACAATCAACAGCTTTTGTTGCCAACCGCGCACTTGAACATAATTTGTTGCCACATCTCCCAACAGCGTGACCATTGTAGCACGCATATCTTCCACGGCGGCTTCAAGACCATAACGTGCGGCTTCAACGCCTCGTTTATGCCCACCAAAAAGATCAAGCTCCCAACTTGCATCAAAACCACCACGGTATTGCGTTAAAGAAGTATCAGATTGCCCAGAACTACGGGTTCCGGAAATTGAATTGGATACATTTGGCAAAAGAGATCCCACGGCTTGCCCTAAACCAGCGCGCGCTTCGCGAATTCGTGCTTTAGCAACGGCAACATCATTATTTCCAGAAATCGCATAATTTATTAACAGATTTAAAACAGGATCATTCAAACGCCGCCACCATCCTGCAAGCGTAACCGAATCCCCAGATATTTGTGTAGATTTCTGTCCCCAAACTACTGGTACATGAAAAGATGTTTTCTGATAATTAGGACCAACCATACATCCTGAAAGACTAAAAAAACATAAAAGAGCACTATAAAATAAGTTTTTCGAAGTAATACACTTTAAATTTCTGATATGCATCCACTCTCCTACATATTTTCAGAATCAATTTATTAATATTTTATTTACTAAATACTTATTTCAAATTCAGCATGAAAAATCAAATACAGTTTGTACTGGAACGTGATCTGACGGCTGCTCCCATCCCCGTGCGTCACGAAAAATCGAAAGATCAGCAACAAAAGGCGCTAAATCTGGAGAAGACCAAATATGATCGAGCCGCCGCCCACGGTCAGCAAGAGCCCAATCGCGTGCACGATAACTCCACCATGTGTAAAGCTTGGCAGGAACAGGAAAATGCCTACGCACCAGATCCACCCACCCACCTTGACAGCATAAAGCTTGTAAACGGTCGGTTTCAATTGGGGTGTGGCTTACAACCTTCAACAATTGCTGGTGAGACCAAACATCCTCTGGCAAAGGAGCAATATTCAAATCACCCACTAAAAGAGAAGAGAGTCCATCTCCCTGATCTGCTGGGATAGAAGACATTTCTTCTAAAAAATCAAGTTTATGTCGAAATTTTTCATTCACATCAGCATCAGGCACATCACCGCCAGCAGGAACATAGAAATTATGAATTCGCATGTTTTTGCCACAAGTTTCAACGATAACTGAAATATAACGACAGTCTTCCTTTTGACAAAAGAAGCGCTTTTCAACGCTCTTAAAAGGCACACGCGAAACAATCGCCACACCGTTGTAAGATTTTTGTCCACTCAATGCGATATACTGATACCCCGCTGCTTCAAAAGCTTCACATGGAAAGCAAGCATCTGGACATTTTGTCTCCTGTAGACACAAAACATCTGTGGAAAAGAGCTCTAAATATTGAAAAACCTGTGCAAGACGCAAACGAATAGAGTTAATATTCCAAGTTGCAATACGAAAAAACATTCGTTTCAATCTCCATAACGCAACACCACATTATTTTTTCGAAGGAAGTGTAAACATTCCATCAGCAAATCTCACGCCTGTCCGCACATTCATGATTTGAACAGTTGTTTCCAAATTCTGTTGATCAACAATTGTCCATTGCCGTAGAGTATAATTTTTAGAATCAAAAACCATCCTTATCTGTCCTGCCCCAATGCTTTTATCCTGCAAAACGATTGTCACTGCCCCCGGATCTTCACGAAATGCCAATAAACGCCCTGATGATACATCAATTTTATCATCTAACATAAACTTCATCGGGGTCTGAGAAAGTTGTGAGAAGTTCCAAGTATTCAGAGCGCGATTGTTAATGCCCACAAATTGACCATCTGCAATAATCTGTAAGGGTATTTTTTTGTAAATAAAACGAATTTTCCCTGGACGCTCTAAATAAAATGTCCCCTGAGACATTTTTCCCTTTGGACTAAACTGAATGAAATCACCTGTCATTGTTTTAATTGCTGTAAAGCGATTGGCGACATTTTGCGCCTGTGTCACTTTACTATATGATTGCGAAAAAGCAGGAAACGTTAAGCAACAAAAGACAATGATTCCAACAAATCCAAAGCATCTTCTCTTAAAGATTCTTTTTTGTGGTAAAAAAAACGTTTTCATAAAAGCTCCAAAGCAGTACAGTTTTACCTTACAATAAAGTAGCAAACACTGAATAAATACCCTCCTTTACAAAAGAAAGATATTGTTTGAAAAAACTATCAAGAGCTTTTTATTTCAAAAGCGTTCTTCTTCAGCAGACACCAAAACCTCACGTTTACTCACATAATTCGCTGGACTAATAATCCCCTCTTTTTCCATACGCTCAATCAGTGAAGCAGCGCGATTATATCCAATACCTAAACGGCGCTGAATATAAGAGGTCGAAGCTTGACGATCACGAAGAACAACAGCAACAACTTGACTATAGGAATCATCTTCTGAAGGTATGGTAAAAGAAACACCTTCCGTATTCCCTGCGATATCTTGCGTAAGAGTTTCCAAATAATCAGTCTCTGCTTGCGCTTGCGCAGACACTAAAACCTCACATTTTCCCGCATGATTTGCTGAATTAACAATGCTTTCTTCTTCTATATATTCAAGGGGCAAAATAGCACTGTTATAGCCAATGCTCAACAAGAAAATTAAATACCTACAAACAATGATTTCAGTTAATATCGTTGCTTTTTTAGTGGTAAAAAACGCTTTTATAAAAACGGTTCCAATTATTTATATATTCATTTAAGATAAACAGAAATGATGAATTCATAGAATTCTTTAAAATCTATTGTTTAAAAAAACTATCAAGAGCTTTTTATTTCAAAAGCGTTCTTCTTCAGCAGGCACCAAAATCTCGCGTTTTCCCGCATGATTTGCTGGACTAATGATCCCCTCTTCTTCCATACGCTCAATCAGTGAAGCAGCACGGTTATAGCCAATGCCTAAACGGCGCTGAATATAAGAGGTCGAAGCCTTACGATCACGAAGAACCACAGCAACAGCTTGACTATATGGGTCATCTTCTGAAGGCGCGTTAAAAGAAACATCTTCCGTATTCTCTGCAATCTCTTGGGTAATGGTTTCCAAATAATCAGGCCGTGCTTGTGCTTTAAGATGCGCCACAACTTGCTCCACTTCATCATCGGCTACAAAGGGTCCGTGAACACGCTGAATACGCCCACCTCCCATCATGAAGAGCATATCTCCTTGTCCCAACAATTGCTCGGCTCCCTGCTCACCAAGAATTGTTCGGCTATCAATTTTTGAACTCACAGAAAAAGAAATGCGTGTAGGGAAATTGGCTTTAATCGTTCCAGTAATCACATCTACCGAAGGACGCTGTGTAGCCATAATTACATGGATACCGGCAGCGCGTGCCATTTGCGCTAAGCGTTGAACCGCTCCTTCAATGTCTTTGCCAGCCACCATCATCAAGTCAGCCATTTCATCAATAATGACAACAATGTAGGGCATAGGACTAAAATCAAGTGTTTCCGTTTCATAAAGGGGCTCACCGGTCTCACAATCAAATCCAACTTGAATTGTACGCACCATTGTTTCTCCCTGACTTCCTGCTTCCCTAAGACGTGCATTAAATCCATCAATATTGCGGACGCCAAGTTTTGACATTTTACTGTAGCGCTCTTCCATTTCACGAACAGCCCATTTAAGCGCAATCACAGCTTTTTTAGGATCTGTTACCACGGGTGTTAACAAATGTGGAATGCCATCATAAACTGAAAGTTCAAGCATTTTTGGATCCACCATAATGAGACGGCATTTCTCAGGTGTCATCCGATAAAGAAGCGATAAAATCATCGTATTAATGGCAACAGATTTTCCTGATCCTGTTGTACCTGCTACCAAAAGATGCGGCATTTTTGCTAAATCCGCGATAACCGCTTCACCACCTATTGTCTTGCCTAAAGCAAGTCCTAGTTTTGCTTTACTGTCAATAAACTCTTGCGCCTGCAACATTTCCCGTAAATAAACCATTTCACGCTTTGCATTAGGCAATTCTATTCCAATCACATTGCGCCCTGGAACCACAGCAACACGAGCTGAAATCGCACGCATAGAGCGTGCAATATCATCTGCCAGACCAATGATACGGGAAGACTTAATGCCGGCAGCCGGTTCAAATTCATACAAAGTCACTACCGGACCAGGACGCGCATCAATAATTTGCCCCTTGACTCCAAAATCTAACAAAATACCCTCAAGTTCCTGAGAATTTGCTCTTAAGACTGAAGGAGAAAGTTTTTCATCCCTCGCGGTTGGTGGAGAAACCGAAAGATAATCCAAAAGTGGAAGAAGAAAACCACCATTTGAAGAAGCTGTTAAAGGCTTGAAAACACGGCTTTTTCGGGGAGAATCGGGTGCCTTGCCTTGAGATCCTTCACATTTTGTTTTTTCATCAAAAAAAACTGGTTCAATACGATCAAAGGGTTTTTTTTGTTTTTTAGATTGTTTTTTGAAAGAGAAAAGGTGAAAAAAACGCGCTTGTAAAAAATAAAAAAGATGTAAAACAGCACCAAAAGCTGTGGTAAAAAAGCCGTGCTGTATTTCCTCTGTGGCAGCTTCTGTCTCTTCTGACACATCGAAGACTTGATCCATGATTTGGTTTTTCTGAGCATTTTTCGCTTTTCTTTTATTTATCTGGCGCCGCCACACTACATTGCCAGCAAAAGCAGCCATGAGAAAACCTAAAACGATAAGAGCAACGCCCAAGAACATATTCTGAAAAGAAGAGAGAGGGAAAGGGAAGATTAAAGAAGCGATACTTAAAACTTTATCACCCAAAACGCCTCCCAAGCCCATCGGCAATGGCCAATGCGTAAAAGATGCAACAGGTGTCATAAGAGCAAAAGCAACCAAAAAACAAATCGTTGAGACTAACCACAAGAAAAAGCGAAAGATCAAATTGTGGATATTTTTTTGTGCCAGCAAAAGAAACGACCAAAATAATGGCGGCAACAAAACACCAAGACTTGCTAAACCAAAAAATTGCATAAAAAAATCTGAGAAAATTGCCCCTGGCCATCCCATAAAATTTGTAATCTCACTTGTACTTGCATGCGTTAATGAGGGATCTGCAACATTCCAAGTTGCCAAAGCAAAAACGCAAAAAACAATGAAACCCAAAAGTCCAAGCCCAATAAAGACACCAATCTGGCGTAAAAACATTCCAATGAGCCGCGAACCTTGAAAATTTCGCGCTTCTAATGAATCATAAGGGGAAGAACTCTGGTGCATCCATTAATTCCAAATACAAAACTTTCATATTAAAAAGTTATAAAATTATGACAGCAAAATATTAATACAGTTTTAACCATCACAATCATCCCCCCCCTTATAATATCGTATAAAAAGTGATATGAAAGAAAGATACCCTTTTCGTCTAAGAGCGAACAACCTGCGAACAATGGAAAGAGCGTTGTGTATTCTGATCTCAATAAAGGTGTAAAATCCAATAAAAATATAAGCTCTCATAAAAACATAAAACAATGCGATCTCCTCATTGCAGGCGGTGGAATTGTTGGTCTGACGCTAGCAGTAGCACTCAAACAAGCTGCCCCTGATCTGAAAATCAATATCGTTGATGCTGCTCCTCGAGAGGATACGCCTGTTTCCAATATACGAGCACTAGCTCTTGCTGCTGCTTCTATTCGTATGTTGAAACAATTACAATGTTGGGGACATATAAAACCCTATGCCCAACCTATTCATTCCATGATCATCACAGATGCATACACAAATGATCCTGTCAAACCAACGCTTTTAACCTTTGAAGGAGATGTTACCCCCAATGAACCCTTTGCCGCTATAGTGGAACATAAAGAGCTCATCAGTGTTTTAAAAAAGCGTGCAAAAGATCTAAGCATCCCTGTCCTCGCAAATACGCGTGTTGTTGATTTTCATCAAGAAGAGCAATACACAACTGTCACTTTAAGCAATAAAAAAATTTGGCAAACAAAGTTGCTCATTGCAGCTGACGGAGCACATTCAAAATTACGCGAAAAAGCAGGACTTAAAAACTCTTTTCATCCCTATAAACAAACAGCAATCATCTGCACGATTGAACATGAAAAACCTCATCACGGCCAAGCAATTCAACATTTCTTACCTGCTGGCCCTTTCGCTCTTCTCCCTCTCAAAGGCAATCGATCTGCCATTGTATGGAATGAAGACCATAAAACTGCACAATATTACCTCAATGCTGATGCTCTTATTTTTGAAACGGAACTCGAAAAACGCATTGGTCATCGACTTGGAAAACTCACGTGGAATGGCAAACGCCAAGCTTTTCCCTTGCGCCTCTCTTTAACACGTCAATGCATTAAACCGCGTTTTGCACTCATTGGCGATGCTGCACATACAATCCATCCCATTGCAGGACAAGGACTTAACTTAGGGTTACGCGACAGCGCTGCACTCGCCGAAGTCATTATTGAAACAGCGCGCTTGGGTCTTGATATTGGATCCCTCACTGCTTTAGAGCGCTATCAAAGCTGGAGACGGTTTGAAATTGTACGTATGGCCTTGAGCAATGACTGGCTTAACCAACTCTTTTCCAATGACAACCTTCTGTTGCGAATACTCCGCGATGCTGGCCTTGGAATTGTCAATCAAACACCAAAAATAAAAAAATATTTCATTCAAGAAGCTTCCGGACTCACCCCTAATGCCCCACGTCTGCTACACGGCTTCCCACTCTAAAAAAATAAGCACAAAATTGCACTATCACATTTTTTGCAATCTATGAACGAGACTCGTTTTTACTAAGATAACCCACTTTGTTCATTTTCAAAGTACCAAAATTTTTCTAGAGTTTATCACAATACGATAATAAAGTTGTCTACAATCGACACCATCACAAGAGTTGATGAATCATTCATGTAATACATTGATTTATGATAATAATTTATCTTTTTTGCAACTTGAATGAGAAACCTGAATATCGCAAGATTCTCTCATTTCCAATCTATTCATGATGAATCAAACAAAACCATTCACGAGCGCCGTTGTGGAATGGGCTTGGGTGCCTTAAGAAAGGTTTCTTTAAAACAAGCCCGAACTCGCAATACAATGGTGTTCTATTTTGCATGTAATCCCCCCTTCTACCACTCTCTTAAAAAAACAGACAAACCGGAAGAGAGTTTCTCCTTTCAGCCTTCACGCACGCTTTAAATTGACCCACATCATCAATTTTAGTGAGAAACATAACACCACCTATCACAAATACTCTATCAAAACAAAAGTGCTCTAATCAACACCAATTACAGAAAAATGAAATTTTTCAAGACATTCTCATCTATGCTAGATAAATGGTAAGACACACAAGCTAACATCTGATAGACAGTCCCCCTCCAGAAAGATATTGGAGTAAAATTCATAAAAGCATTCAACTGCTGCTCTATAGAGCAGCATTTCAGCGCCATAAGGATATATATGCCAAAAGCACAGTTCTTATGAAAGAACACATTCGCGCTTCATATGGGCTTTATTCAACCACCCAAACGACCAATTTCATTTTCAATGAGAGCATCCAATAAACGTTTAAGACCCTTTTTACGATAATTCATCCCTGATTCCAAATCAGAGATGAGTTCATAAATCCAGCCTTGGCTTGCTCCATAAAGCTTGAAAACCTGTTTTTGTCGTTCTAAATCGTCTTTTTGATCATTGCTCGATACACGAACACGAGTATACACAATGGTTTTTCTTTGAGACAGTTCTCTCGAACGAAAAAGCTCAAGTCTCAGCTTGGAAAGGTCATAACAGCAGTAACATCCTGCCGTATGTTCAGAAATAATTTCGCCTTCACCTTTGCAACGGCGTAGGGTGCAGATCGAAACACCCAAAACTTGAGCTGCCTTTACCTATCCCAACAACTCTATCCATGATAAGATTACAAAGATATAGATAGATTACAAGTAAACTGCTAAAGCCCCAACATTTTAACGCATTAGCCTTATATCTTAATGCATCATATTGCAGAAAAAACACATGTTTATCTCTCGAGATCCTCACACCTTACAAATTATGTTACTTCTAGTTCTTCAAGCGCATAACCATTTTCCAACCATTCTTTAATCCATTTAGGTTTACGTCCACGTCCATTCCATAGTTCCCATTGGTTATTGGGATTTCTATAATGACGCTCTTTGCTCACAAGATCAGCGATATTAATTCCATGTGCACTAGCAATTTCAAGAATTTTCCTCCGAGCATTCTGCTTCTCCTTTGCTTGCCGCCTTTTCAATTCTGCATCGATTTGGATCCGCATCTCTTGTAGCTCATCAAGATTCATATTTTTGAGATTATTCACTTTAATACTCCCCTTGCAAAAAAGAATTGCACTTCGCCATATTTTAAACACAATTATAGACAATTTTTGCCTATTTGTTATCGAAATTAAGATTACGATGAATATATCACTTTCACGGAGTTGTGCTTTGAACCAAGAAAGATTGTTTATTTGTGCCTCAGTTACCACTGCCGTATCCTTTTTCAGTTCGATTGCTGAAATTGGTAATCTGGGTATGAAGACGCTATTGCGTCTCTCTGATGCCCATAAAGCAGCAGTCGAAAGTGAATATAAATCGCCATTTTATAAATTATGGCAAACTTTGACAAAGGACAAGCCCTCTACGCATAACAATAAAAAGCACTTTTATATACAATCGATTTCTGTTCCATATCAGCCATACAAAAAAAGACTGGAACGTGCAGAAAATTATATTACACAACCAACCGCAATGAAGCGGCAGGAATGTCTATGGTTTAGATGCCCTTCCTCTTTTTATAACCTCAATGATTATAATATCAGCTGGCGTGATATATTCTATTTTGTCTCGCATATTTGTGCCGTTAAGCGCATATTGATATGTATCAAAAGCGTTTTCAGAAACAACAAAATCCATCGTTACAAGAAACAAGATTTTGGGCTGTGCGGTCTCATTCTACGAATCTACAGCAATACAGCGTGGTATTTAGAAAATCCGTACAGTATTGACGATTCTATCGATAAAACTGCTGATCAGGTGTATTGCCAATGACTGTTTCAAGTTTCATGATACTCGCTGCTGCATACGCACACGCTATTCGCCCCACGACGCTTTCAGCTGTCGTCATGCCAGAATCATGCAGTCATATCTATGCAATAGGCTTCAAGGATAATTACAAACTCTCACATCAACCTTTCATGTTAAAAGAGGACGTTGCAACAACCAAACAACTTAAACAGAATGGTCATAATTTTGACATGGGTTTAGGGCAAATCAACGCCCGAAACTTGGAATGGTTTAGCATGTCTCTTTCTAACTTATTTTATCCCTGCAAAAATCTCAAAGCTATGCAAACTGCTTTAGTATGCTGTTATGAACATTGTTATGAACATGCTGTGTCGAAAAATAGCTCTGAACAAACTACACTGCAAACTGCACTAAGCTATTATGACACAGCAGACTTCAAGAATGGTTCTGCCAACGCCTATGAACAAAAAGTTGCCTCACATGTTGGAGCAAAAACTTCTGCGCGTTTAGATCAAGAATCACAGAAATCTGTAGGATTTCATACGGAAGAAGCAGAACAGACAATGAAAACAGAAGCTCTTTCTACCGTCTCGGAAGAGTTGCCAGATGCATTTACACAGAAGGCAAGTAGTGCTCGTGATGCTTTTACAGCAGCAAATGCCTCTTCTTTGGAAGAGAGTGATAATGGATTAGAACTGCAATTTTGATAGGATACAATGATGAACAGTAGATAAAAGAATATTAAAGCTCTAATTAGTAAGATTGGATAGAATCTATTCTAATCGAGGGCTAAAATAATGAAAATGATAGAGCAAAACAGTGTTGACACAGCATTTAACCAAAAAGCAGCACGTGAAATTACAATTGTGATGCGTTCAGAAAGAGAATGGTATTTTACATTTATTGCAGATGATCCAGTAACTGGCAAACCAAACGAATACACCCTCCTTACACAGAGAGGGAAACTGAGAACTTGGGCTGATCCCAAATATCTTTTTAAATTTCTTCATACGCGAGGTGTTACCTATGGTAATTTTAAACTTAATCAAGAGGGGAAACATGAAACGATCCGATATGCTTCAAACAGTAGTTCGTAATAAAATCACCACAACTGTTGCGGCTATGGCCGTATTTCTCATGGCGCATCCTGTTTATGCTCAAGCGCAAAAATTAGACAATGCAAAAAATGCTTTAGACAAATTCAAAACTGAATTAATTGGGATTATTCCTATAGCTGCTGCCGTTATACTTTTGGGTTTAGCAATTGGTTATGCAGGGCGCTATATCGAAAAAGATACGTTTGTACGGTGGGCAATTGGCGTCATTATCGCAGGCTCAGCAACCGAGATTGTTACAATGTTATTTACAGCAAAGGCATGAGAGATCCTGTTTGTTCGTAGGGAGTTCTGAATCTCAGTAATTTCACGTATATCAATGACAAAGTTAGTTCTGTTGTTAAAAAAGACCATTTATAACAACTTCAGTCTTAGATTAGGATAAAAAATATGAAACAATCCAATATGTTTCAGACAGTAGTTCGTAATAAAATCACCGCAACTATTGCAACTATGACCGTATTTTTTATAGCGCACCCTGTCTATGCCCAAGCACAACAAAGCGGTTTGGGTAAAGCAAAAACTGCTTTAGATGCATTTAAGGCTCAGCTGGATATAATTATTCCTATAGCTGCTGCCATTATACTTTTGGGTTTAGCAATTGGTTATGCGGGGCGCTATATCGAAAA
This sequence comes from Bartonella jaculi, assembly GCF_039543045.1. NCBI lineage: Bacteria > Pseudomonadati > Pseudomonadota > Alphaproteobacteria > Hyphomicrobiales > Bartonellaceae > Bartonella > Bartonella jaculi. The sequence continues at coordinate 6,150 of NZ_BAABIZ010000007.1, read as the reverse complement.
AGATACATTTGTACGGTGGGCAATCGGCGTCATTATCGCAGGCTCAGCAAGCGAAATTGTTGCAATGTTGTTTACAAAGGCATGAAATGTCTCTTTTATTCGAAAAGAAATACCGGCTTCAACAGTATTTTGAGGAAGAATGGGGATGTATTTGTACTGCAGGAAAAAGAGCTATTAATGCTAACTTCAATCTTAATTAGGGTAAATAACATGAGACAATCAAGTGTTTCTCAGTCGAGGATTAACAGTAAAATCATCGCAGCTGTTACAGTTATAACCGTACTTCTTATTGAGTATCCCGTCCATGCTCAAGCGCAAAATTTGACTAAAGCAAAAGATGCGTTAGAAGCATTTAAAGTCCAACTGAATGTAATTATCCCCATAGCCGCCGCGGTCATCCTTTTATGCTTAGCAATTGGTTATGCGGGGCGCTATATAGAAAAGGACACATTTGTACGGTGGGCAATCGGTGTTGTCATTGCTGGATCAGCAGTCGAAATTGCCAACATGTTATTCAAAACAGCATAACGAAAATGAAGCATGAAACTATCTCATGTAAATGTTTCTTTGCATTTAAGGAGAGAGCTGAATTTCAGTAATTTCATGCATATCAATGAAAGTGTTTCTTCTACGGTAGAAAAAGGAGCTATTCGTGCCAACTGTAATTTCAATTAAGACAAAGAATGTGAAACAAAATAATCTTCCATCAGAGAAAAATAATAATAAGATTATGGCAATTATCGCAGCTATAACTTTATTTTTTATGTCTCATCCTGCATATGCCGAACTAAAGCACGCCAAAGAAGCTTTAGAAAAATTACGGGATGATCTTATTGCAAACATCATCCCTATTGCCGCTGCGGTTATCCTTCTGTGCTTAGCAATTGGCTATGCGGGGCGCTACATTGAAAAAGATACATTTGTACGGTGGGCAATTGGCGTTGTCATCGCTGGCTCAGCAACTCAACTTGCTACAATGTTGTTTAAACCAGTAGCTGGATAACACAAAATGTTTTTTCAGAAGCGAGACCTATGTTCACCAGTCGTAGACGTATAAATAAAAACCTCGCTTGTACCACAAAAAAAGAAATGTCATTTATAAATAGAAAGAATAAAATATGAAGCGATTAATTAACCTCCTATCAAAAAATAAAAATAGAATTATTACAACTACCGCAGCTGTAACGTTTTTTTTTATAACTCATCCTGCATATGCCAAATTAGAGAATGCTAAAAAAGCTTTAGAAAGTCTGCAGAATGACCTTACCGAAAAAATTATCCCTATAGCTGCTGCTGTTATACTTCTGTGCTTAGCAATTGGCTATGCAGGGCGCTACATTGAAAAAGATACATTCGTGCGTTGGGCAATCGGCGTTGTCATCGCTGGCTCAGCAACTCAACTTGCTACAATGTTGTTTAAACCACAATGAATTATATTGTAAAACAATATGAAGCAAAGCGTTCTTTTTCGAAGGTAGCACCTATCCATTAATTGTAGATACGCGAGTGATAATCTTCACTTATGCTGAAAAGTGAAAAATGTTGTTTAAAAATCTAAAAAGAGTGGACTTATGAAGCGATTAATTAACCTCCCATCAAAAAATAAAAATGGAATTATCGCAATTACTGCAGCTATGACTGTTCTTTTTGTAGCTCATCCTGCATATGCCCAACTGGCTAATGCTAAAAAAGCTTTAGAAAACCTGCGGAACGACCTTATCGGCAACATTATCCCCATAGCCGCCGCGGTCATCCTTTTGTGCTTAGCAATTGGTTATGCTGGACGCTACATCGAAAAAGATACATTCGTGCGGTGGGCAATTGGCGTGGTTATCGCTGGATCGGCAATTCAACTCACCACGATGTTGTTCTCTCCTAATTAAAGCCAATTATAAAACCAGTATGATACAAGATGTTTCTTTTGTAAAAAGTGAGGTTTGTATGCGTCAGGTGTAAACAGATCAGTGATAATTTTACTTATGCTGCAAGGGAAGGAGCTTCTTTACAGCAACTTCAGTTATAGTGAGGGTTAAAACATGAAACAATCAAATGCTCTTCAGACAAAAATGAACAGTAAAAGTAGAGAAAGCATAGCTGTTTTTTCTACTTTGATCATCTTTTTAGCAACTCAACCTGCAAATGCTCAATCGACAACCAAAAGCATAGATGTTTTTATAGGCATGCAATATGGGCTAAGTTTGGTTATTCCTATTGCTGGCGCTATCATTTTTTTATTTCTACTTCTGATTTATCTGTTTCGCATCATCTCAAAAGCTACATTCATACGATGGTCGTTCAGTGTCATCATGGCAGGTGCAGCATTTTATCTGAGTAGTATATTGTTTTACATTACTTAATCGGAGCAGCCCGTGAAACCACAAAAACATGAAGCATTTCCTTTATTTAAAGGAGCAACTCGCGTTCCAACAATTTGGGGTGTGCCGATGATGCCACTCATTATTATGGTTATAGGTGTTGCTTCTGTTGCTATGACAGTAAATATCTTTTTGTGGATAATTGCACCGCCACTATGGTTCATTATGGCGCAAATCACCAAGAATGATGATAAAGCATTTCGTATCTGGTGGTTGTGGATCGATACCAAATTTCGTAACCGCAATAAGGCCTTTTGGGGCGCATCAAGTTACAGTCCCTCTAACTACCGCAAAAGGAGATAAACATGACGGCTGTTGAAAGCAGTAAACGTCTCGCATCAGAAACGCCAGTAAGTCTGTTCATACCCTACTCACACCACATTACAGATACGATTATTTCTACTAAAAATGCAGAATATCTATCGGTCTGGAAGATTGATGGGCGTTCACATCAAAGTGCTTCACAAGAGGATATTTTCCAATGGACAAAAGAGCTAAACAATACTCTACGTGGTATTGCATCGGCTAATTTATCGCTATGGACCCATATCGTGCGCCGGCGCGTTTATGAATATCCCAATTCAACATTTGATCAAATGTTTTGCTATCAACTTGATGAAAAATATAGACAAAGTTTTACTGGTTATAACCTAATGGTCAATGATCTGTATCTGACGATTGTTTTCCAACCGATAGCCGATAAGGTTATGTCATTCTTTTCTCAGCATGAACGCGAAACGCTCGATCAAAAAAAAATGCGGCAAGAATCATGTATCAAAGCGCTCAATGACATCAATAGCACTTTAGGTCAATCATTGAAACGTTACGGTGCGGAACTTCTTGGTGCTTATGAAAAAAATGGGCATGCCTATTCTTCTGCTCTTGAATTTCTCGGAATGCTTGTCAACGGCGAATACCGGCCCATGCCAATATGCCATGATCGTTTTGCGGACTATATGTCTATCAATCGACCTTTTTTCTCGAAATGGGGTGCAGTGGGTGAGCTACGTACGACTGCTGGAACACGCCGTTTTGGGATGTTAGAAATTAAGGAATACGACACGACAACCAAACCAGGGCAACTTAATGTTTTACTGGAAAGCGATTTCGAATTCATCTTAACACAAAGTTTTTCTATACTCTCGCGACATGCTGCCAAGGATTATTTGCAGAGACATCAGCGTAATCTTATCGACGCACGCGATGTGGCAACGAGTCAAATTGAACAAATTGATGAAGCTCTCAACCAGCTTGTAAGTGGGCATTTTGTCATGGGGGAACATCATTGCACACTAACACTCTACGGGGATACAATTCAACAAGTTCGCGATTATATGGCAAAAGCGAGTGCAGCATTGCTAGACGTTGCAGTATTGCCAAAACCTGTAGATTTAGCCATAGAAGCTGGTTATTGGGCGCAGCTTCCTGCAAATTGGAAATGGCGACCACGTCCAGCACCAATTACATCACTGAATTTTTTGTCATTCTCATCCTTTCATAATTTTATGTCAGGTAAGCCGACTGGAAATCCATGGGGACCCGCAGTTACAATTCTCAAAACAACCAGTAAAACGCCGCTTTATTTCAATTTTCATGCTTCCAGACTTGAAGAAGATTCAACAGACAAGCGTCTCCTTGGTAACACTGCAATCATCGGACAGTCTGGTTCTGGTAAAACAGTGCTACTCGGGTTTCTATTAACGCAAGCACAAAAGTTCAAGCCAACGACCGTTGTTTTTGATAAAGATCGTGGTATGGAAATTGTTATTCGGGCGATGGGGGGAGAATATTTATCATTTAAAGCTGGTAAGCAAAGTGGTTTTAACCCATTCCAGCTCCCTCCTACACAAGAAAACCTAATTTTTCTAAAACAGTTTGTTAAAAAGTTAGCAGAAGCTGGTGGCGAAGTCACACACCGCGACGAAGAAGAAATTAACCAAGCCGTCATGTCTGTTATGAGTAGCAATATTGACAGATCTCTGCGTCGCTTGTCTTTTCTGGTACAATTTTTACCGAATCCGCATTTAAGTGATTATAATGCACGCCCATCAGTTCACGCTCGTTTGATAAAATGGTGTGAAGGTGGTGATTATGGATGGTTATTTGATAATCCTAAAGATGCACTTGATCTTTCGACACACCAAATTTACGGCTTTGATATTACCGAATTCTTAGATAACCCAGAGACTCGTACTCCGGTGATGATGTATTTGCTTTATCGAACGGAGGGAATGATTAGCGGTCAACGCTTTATGTATATTTTTGATGAGTTCTGGAAACCCTTGCAGGACCCGTATTTTGAGGATTTGGCAAAGAATAAACAAAAAACGATTCGTAAACAGAATGGTATTTTTGTTTACGCTACACAAGAGCCAAGTGATGCCTTAGAAAGTAATATAGCCAAGACGCTTATTCAGCAGTGCGCAACTTACATTTTTCTAGCCAATCCTAAAGCGAATTACGAAGATTATACACAAGGGTTCAAACTAACAGATGCTGAATTTGAGCTGATTAAAGGACTTGGTGAATTTAGCCGCCAGTTCCTCATCAAGCAGGGTGACCAATCCGCACTCGCAGAGCTAAATCTCGGCAAATTTCCTATGACAGCCGATGGAAAAACCATCGAGCGTGATTTTAGTGACGAACTCTTGGTATTATCAGGTACACCTGACAACGCAGAATTAGCGGAAAGCATTATCAGTAAAGTAGGCGATGATCCGGCAGTGTGGTTACCAATTTTTTTACAACATGTAAAAACTGATAGGAGGGAAACATGAAAAAACAAATTATTTCAATAGTAGTAATGGCAATTTTAGGAACAACAAATGTAACAGTAGCATCATCCTGGTATTGGGGCTGGACACCAAGCTCAATAAATTGGGTTTCAAAAAAAACATCGGAACAACCCAAAAAATCTCCTCCACAACAAACGGAGCTTTTAGAGTTAATAAAAAAAATGCATGATTCTATAACAGAAAACCGAGAACTTGGCACGAAATCAAAGAATTACGACAGTTTTTTTCTTAAAAATCCAGCAACAATCTACAATAAAAATAAAGATAAAAATAAAGATCTTGATATATCGGCTTCAGTTGAGAAAATTTTACAAGAAGAAGAAGTTTCTAATTCGATCAATGAGGCACGTAAATCTATCGAAGCACGCAGCCAGTATGCAATGGCAGCCGATAAAGCTCTAAGTTTGCACGCTTTTCAGCAGACAGATGATCGCAGTAAGGAAATTCTATCACTGAAGGATAACATCAACAAAACGAAAGATTTGAAAGGTATTGCCGAATTGCAAGCGTACATTAAAAGTGAATTAGCCATGATTCAAAATGAAACTGTAAAATTGCAATTGGTTGCGCATTTACGCAATGCGGAACGAGAGCTTATCAGCCAAAAAAAATATAAACGCAATATGAAAATTCTTAACAGTGAAAATAAAGGAATGCCAACTATACGATCTATACGATGAAAAGTATTAAATAATTCTTCCTATGCCGTCAATTCTTTTTACCTTCGCTTTCGAGAAAAGCCAACCACATAAGTTTGAGTATTCTCTCAACGTACTAAAGAAACAGACAAGAATTTAATCCACCCCAATCCCAATGAAAAATGCTGGGGTGAATTATGTAAATGCAAATAAAGCATACAACACGCACCCATGTTGCAAGATAATGGAAAAGTGAAAATTCATTAAAGAGGAATGCCATGAGCTTCACAATGTTTACGCAACTGTTCAATCACATTGATAATGCAACAGAAACATATGTCA